>JAGGZS010000247.1 GCA_021161885.1 bacterium | reverse complement strand
GTAAAAGTAAAATCATCGAAATAAACTATTGTGTCGTAGGAGTCTGCGCTGTCAGGGTACAAAACAGAAGGAACCAAACAAATCTCATCGGAATTATCAAAAATGTAATCCGCTAACGTCCCTAAATGAGCCGTATAAAAAGCGAAGTTGGAAAGGGAAAAATTATCCTTGTATGGGTTAGGATAACTTGCGGGGTCGGGCGATATATCCATCCCGTCGGCGTTAATGCCGTCTTTTGTGAAATATAAAAGGTATTTGGTATCTATAAGATCATCATTTGAGCCGATCAAAAACAATTCTACAGTTAATATAGACGGGATAGTAAGCGAATTTTGAGTCGTTTCAACTGAATCGAAAAAAAAATGGAATGATATATTCTCAAGCATAACATTTTTCGTATTTAAACGGATACCGAATTCCGTAGCTATATAAGGGCTTTGTCCTTGAAGTTTGACCATTTTGTTGCCAGCTATATTTACAATCGTACCACCGTCAATGAACACGCTTGAACCGAATAAATTTTTTAATCCGCTAATATGTCCGTATACACTGTTTTCAGGATAAAGAGGCTGTCCTGCCATTGTAACTTCATCAAAATTAAGCGACAAAATAATGGATGCTTGTGAGTTTGAGACGAAAAACGCTGATAGGAAAAAACAAAATACCCCAGACCAAAAAATTTTCATATATTTTATACACTTATCCTAAAATACAAACCAAATTATAATTTTTTTTCACAATTTACGGCAGACAAAAACATATTCTATATAATAACACAGAGTCTATATATTTTGCAACAAAAAAAATATTTTTTATTTTTGCCCTGTTAAATATTTATGTATAGATTCAGCTGCTGTTTTACCTGCTCCCATAGCCTCAATAACCGTTGCCGCGCCGCTTACAATATCTCCGCCGGCGAAAACACCGTCTTTGGGTGTTTTGCCTGTTTCGTCGGCAACAATATAACCCCATTTGTTCAATGGCAAATCAGGGGTGCTTTCAGGTATGATAGGATTGGAATGTGTGCCTATTGCCACAACTGCGGAATCGATTTCTATTTCAAATTCACTTCCTTTAATCGGGACAGGTCGTCTCCTGCCCGACTCATCCGGTTCATTGAGTTTCATTTTCAAACAAACGACTTTATTTACATTATGATGCTCATCGCTTTCATAACGTACAGGGGAAGTAAGAAATATAAACTTGATGCCTTCTGCTTGCGCATGATGAATTTCTTCCAGCCGAGCCGGCATTTCTTTTTTTGATCTGCGATAAATAAGATAAACCACATCAGGGCCTAACCGCAAAGCCGCTCTTGCGGCGTCCATAGCTGTATTTCCTCCGCCGATTACCGCTACACGTTTACCTACTTCTATGGGGGTATCGTAATCAGCATACGCTTTCATAAGATTTATACGAGTCAAAAATTCGTTAGCGGAATACACAAAATTCAAATTTTCTCCGGGTATTTCCATAAAACTTGGGAACCCCGCGCCGGAAGCAATAAAAACAGCTTTAAATCCTTCTTTATTAAGGAGCTGGTCTATGGTTTTTATTTTACCGATTACCCAGTTGCATTTTATATGAACACCTATTTTCTGCAAATAGGCTACTTCATTGTCCACTATTTCTTTAGGCAGCCTAAAAGCTGGTATACCGTAAGTTAAAACTCCTCCTGTTTTATGCAGTGCCTCATAAATGGTAACTCTATAACCTTTAAGGCGCAATGCTCCCGCACAAGCCAAACCGGCAGGACCTGCGCCTACAATAGCTATTTTTATTCCGTTTTCTTTAATTTCTGCCGGAATATCATTTTTTATATTATCCCGAACATAATCGGCTGCAAACCGTTCAAGATAACCGACAGCCACGGATTGTTCCTTAATCGCTAAAACACAATGTTTTTCACACTGGTTTTCCTGCGGACATACTCTACCGCATACTGCGGGAAAAAAATTATTTTCTTTGATTTTATCTGCCGCTTCGGTAAATTTTTTCTGTTTTATCAATCTGATAAACCCCGGGATATCAACTTGTACTGGACAGCCTGCAACACATTTTGGTTTTTTGCATTCTAAACACCTTTCCGCCTCGATTAGTGCTTGTTCAGGAGTCAATCCTTTAGACACTTCATTAAAATCGTATTTGCGTTCTTCAGGCGGTCGCTCGGGCATTTTTTGTCTTAGAGACCTTTTATTAGCCATTTTTCTGTTCCTTAACCTGATTAAAAAATTTAGCCTCTTGTTTATAAAACATTTTTTGTCTCTGCATAATTTCTTTAAAATCAACTTTATGTCCGTCAAACTCAGGACCATGGACGCAGGCAAACCTGGTTTTACCGTCAACAGTACACCTGCAACACCCGCACATACCTGTTCCGTCGACCATCATTGTATTTAAGCTCACCATGGTTTTTATACCGTATTTTCTAGTCAGTTCACTTACCGCCGACATCATAACAAGAGGTCCTACGGCAAGAACAAAATCAATTTTTACACCTTGTTCTATCATTTTATTTAAAGGATCGGTTACAAGCCCTTTTTCTCCTAAGGCCCCGTCATCCGTAACGATAATTAATTTTTCGGATATTTTTTTTAATTCACTGCGCAGGATAACAAGTTCTTTTGTTCTGCCGCCCAAAATTGAGGTTAGCACATTACCTTTATTCTTTATCTCTTTCGCGATAGGATACACAGGTGCAATTCCCACTCCGCCGCCGACAATAACCGCATGCCCGAATTGTTCTATATGTGTCGGCATACCAAGAGGTCCGACAACGTCTAAAATAGTATCCCCTTCATTAAGCATAGATAAATTGTAACTCGATTTTCCCACAACCGAGAAAATTATGCGTATCAATCCATCGCGCAAATCTGTATCCACAATAGTAAGAGGTATTCGTTCGCCTTTCTCGTTTATTCGCAAAATTAAAAATTGCCCCGCTTTATACGCAAAAGCGATATCAGGCGCTTTAATCCAGTAACTGTAATTAGATTGTGCAATCTGTTCTTTTTTTACTATAAGAAACATTATTTACCGCCATTTTCAAAAAATTAGTTAGAAAAATAGTGTTATTTTAAAT
>JAGGZS010000166.1 GCA_021161885.1 bacterium | reverse complement strand
TCTTTGATACTTATAGCAAAATAATTATATTTTTTTGTATAAAAATATTCAAACAAAAATTAGATTAATTTCCGATAATTTTTTTAATTCTTTGGGCAAGAAGTGAATAACGACGGGTTATCCGGTTGTTGTTAAGACATCTGTAAAGCGCGTCTTTTTCGCCCACAAGAACAACAAGTTTTTTTCCTCGGGTAACCGCGGTATAAAGCAGATTTTTCTGAAGCATAATAACATGCTGGACAGTAAGAGGTATTACAACAGCCGGATATTCACTTCCCTGTGATTTATGGATTGATATGGCATACGCTAAACAAACCTGCTCAAGCCATGACTGTTCGTAAACAACTCGTTTACCGTAAAAGTTTATGGTTACTTCTTTTGCTTCTTCATCAATATTGGATATAAAACCTATATCGCCGTTAAAAACATCAAGGTCGTAGTTATTTTTTGTCTGCATAACTTTATCGCCAAGTTTAAAAATATTATTTGCATACGAAACCGACATCACAGATTTATTCAGCAGTTCCTGCAGGCAAACGTTAAGTGAATCAACTCCCAATATACCTTTTTTCATGGGGGATAATACCTGTATATCATTCAACGGGTTAAACTTAAATTTATTAGGAATTCTTTCTTTAATAATTTTTTTGATAATTTTAAGAGATGATTCCGCTGATTTTTGTTCTATGAAAAAAAAATCGGCGGCGCTGTCCGGCAACAATAATTTTTGCCCGTGATTTATCCTGTGAGCGTTTTGCACGATATAACTGTTTTGTGCTTGGCGGTATATGCGGGTCAACTTTATTTTCGGCACATTTTTTATATCCACAAGGTTCTGCAGTATCGCGCCTGGCCCTACCGACGGAAGCTGGTCGCTGTCGCCTACCATAATAAGCCGGCAGTCAGACGGAAGCGCTTTTAATATATGGAATAAGCAGGTTATATCGAGCATAGACGTTTCATCGAGAATAAGCGTATCTGTATCCAGCGGATCATACTCGTTTTTCATAAACATATTTTTTGCCGGATTATATTCAAGCAGTCTGTGAACCGTCATTGCGTCGAACCCGGTTGTTTCATGCATACGTTTGGCGGCTCTGCCTGTAGGCGCGGCTAAACAGACGGATATATGTTTCGCAGTCAGCACGGATAGGATAAGTTTTACTAATGTTGTTTTTCCCGTACCCGGTCCGCCGGTAACTACGGCTAACCTGCGGTTTAAGATATGAGATAACTGTTCAGGCAGTTCGTTATCTATCTCTATTTTCATTTTTAAAGCTAATTTTTTAAGTTCCGGCACAGTAACGGATATTTTATGTTCGGGATACATTACAGCCATTTTGGCTAACCGTTGGGCTATAGTTGATTCATAAGTAAACATATCTTGAGTATAGACCAGTTTGTCGCCGTTATATTTTTCAATGGATATTTTTTTAGCGGTTTCCATTTTCAGGCAAATTTCTTCAACGAGATGAGTGGGTATTTTGAGTTCATAAGCGGTTTTATCGATAAGTTTGCGGTAAGGCGTGTAAACATCGCCTTCTTCTGTAAAATTGAATAAACAGTAGTATAAAGCCGCTTCAATGCGTTTGGGTGAATCAGGGGTAATTCCTGTGGCAACAGCTATTTCATCGGCTTTACGGAACCCGACTCCGTGAAGGTCATAAGCAAGGCGGTAAGGATTTTTATCAATAATGCTTAATGTATCTTTATTATATTTATTATATATCCGCGTGGCGAGAGCCGAAGAGATTCCCATATCGTTTAACGCGATTAGGATATTGCGCATATCGCGGTTTTTCTGCCATGCGGTTACTATTTGTTTAAGCCTTTTTTTGCCGATACCTTCTACGTTGCTGAGCCGTCCCGGTTCGCTATCGATAACATCGAGCGTTTTTTCTTTGAACTTAGCAACTATTCTTGAAGCGATCTCAGGACCTATTCCTTCAATCAACCCTGAACCTAAAAATTTTTCTATTCCTTGGCAGGTGGAAGGACGGCATTCCCGAAATGAGTTAACAAAAATCTGAGGACCGAATTTCTGGTTGTATTCCCATTTACCGGATATGACCCCATATTTTCCTTCGGCAATATCCGGTATTACACCGACTGCCGTAACAGGCTCGTCTTTACCGTCCTGCAGGAAACGGGCGACTGCGTAATTGTTTTCTTTATTTAGAAACACAATTTTATGGATCACCCCTTTTAGGGTTACTGGTGTTATGTTTTTTGAAGATCGGTTTACGTTATCCATCAACCTTACTTTTTAATATATTTTTCTATTATTAAACCCATTTTATCTGCGCATTTTTTGTCGATATTTTCAGGTTTAGTAAAAATTGCGGTTTTAAGCGCTTCTTTGCACGAACATTTTGATGTATCCGGCAATTTTGCGATTAATGTTTTTAAAATATTTTTTGCGTTTTTGATGTTTTTGCTAAGGTACTGCACAACAGTTTCTAAAGTAACGTGTTCGTGTGATTCGTGCCAGCAGTCGTAATCGGTAACCATAGCTAAAGTGGCGTAACAAATCTCTGCTTCCCTTGCCAGTTTTGCTTCAACCAAGTTGGTCATTCCGATTATATCCATCCCCCAGCTCCTGTAAACACGCGATTCGGCTTTGGTAGAAAACGCCGGCCCTTCCATATTAAGATAAGTGCCGCCTTGATGGGTTGTAATGCCAAGGGACGAGGATGTTTCGTATAACGCTTTTGCGAGAATAGGGCAAACCGGTTCGGCAAAACTTATATGAGCCGCTATACCGCCGCCAAAGAAGGTTGATCTGCGCAATCCGTTTGTGCGGTCGAAAAACTGGTCGGGAATAACCATATCCATAGGCGCAATATTTTCTTTCAAACTTCCAACCGCGCTTACAGACAAAATATCTTCCACTCCAAGCGATTTAAAGCCGTAAATATTTGCGCGGTAATTAATTTCACCGGGCAAAATTTTATGTTTCGCGCCGTGTCTCGGCAGGAAGACAACTTCCACTCCGTTTAAAGAACCTATATGGTAATCTCCTGACGGATCGCCCAAAGGTGTTGATACCGTTTTTTTAGTCAAATTGTCTATACCTTCAATATCATACAATCCGCTTCCGCCAATAATCCCTATTTTTTTCATCAAATTTTTCCTTTATATTATATTTTTTCTTTATTAAAAAAATTTTAATAATTTTTTTAAAAGATTATCATAACCTTTTCAACTAATTAAAGTTCTTTTTTAGATAGCCGATAACTTAGGTAATACTAATCGTACATACTTAGGAAACCATAAGTTCAATGAACATTTTGCTTATCGACGATGAAAAGGTGCTTTGCGAACTTCTGTCATGTTATCTGGTGGATTTCGGGCATACTGTAACCATGGCAAACAGCATAGAAGAAGCCGTAAGTATGATAGAAGAACAGGATTTTAATATTATTATAGCTGATATGTCGCTTCCTGACGGTAATGGGCTTGATCTGATTAAGACGGCCCATAAAAGAGACAGCAAATCCCATAAAATTGTGATGAGCGGGTACAGATTATCTGATACCGATAAGAAAAAAATGAAACACGTCCCCTTCCAATTTTTAAACAAACCATTCGGGCTGAGTGACATCAACCATATTCTTACAACAATTTACAGTAATTAAGCATTAACAATCTGTTTTGGTTTTTGCCCTGTATCTTAAAACCGTTTCTTCATCTTTTTTATGAGCTAAGTTGACTGATATTTTTTTGAAATCCGACTGCTTGCGCTTGGCTTATAATTAAGGTAACTCCGAAAAATTTATTTGCAATAGATTATGCGCGATTTTTTTAGAATATATCGATAGATAAGGATCACGGGCACCCATTATAACAACCGTATCGCCGGATTGGATATGAGGTTTGATTATGGATGATATTTTAGCGGGATCAGATATGTATTGCGCCGCCAAACCTTGACGCTTAAGATCGTTTATAAGATTTTCGGAATGAATAGTTCGGTTTGCCGAACCGCCGGCGTCATAAATATCAAGAAAATATATATAATCCGACGGATCAAGAGCTTTGCATATAGCATCAATAAGTTGAGTTCGAAAAAATATCATTGGTCCGTAACCATGGGGACGAAAAACAAAAAACAATTTATTGCAAAATCGTTTAAGAGTTTTTAAAGCGGCAAAAATTTTGTCCGGGTTATGGGAATAATCATCATAAATCTTTATGCCGTTGCGTTCTGCTACCAGTTCAAGCCTTCTGCTCATTCCTTTAAAACCGCTTAATCCGTCGCTGATTATATCGCTTTTTATCCCCATAGACTCAAGCATTGCTATAGCGCAAAGCGCATTGTAACAATTATGCAGCCCAGGGGTTTTCAGGGTATAAACCTTTTTATTGCACATAAAATCTATGCCGTAATCAGAATGGACAATATTTTTCGCTTGGTAATGGGCGTTTTTATGTATGGCGAATGTTTTTATCTCTTTACCTTTAATTTTATTTTTTAAAATCATACTCGACGGGCAGTCGGCATTAAGAATAATAACGCCTGTGCATTGCGAAATAAATTTAAAGAAAATATCCATTATTATATTAAGTTCTTTATGGTCTAATGATATGTTAGATATAACCGCTGCAGCTGGATTATAAAAAATCGGGCTTCCATCGCTTTCATCCACTTCGGCTGCCATTATGGCGTTTTTATTAAGCTCGGGCGGATTAATAAGCGCAATTTCACGACAGATATCGTCTCCGCAGTAAAAAAAATGAGGCTGTTTGGCGTATCTCAAAACCGTGCTTACCATACCTGTTATTGTAGTTTTGCCGCTTGTGCCGGTTATGGCTAACCCTTTGCATTTATTAAAAATATCGGCGAGCAGTTTAGAACGGGTTATCACCTGCAGAGATAACTCTCTTGCTTTAATCAAGTCTGCGTTGGTATCTTCTATCGCGGCGGAAACCACGACTTTTGTAATATCATTTGTCAAAGCGTCTGCGTTTTGCGGATAAATTTTTATTTTTTGTTTCAAAAGACGTTTTATTATGGGATGATTTTTTTGCCCGGGGTAAAATCTATCCGACCCGCAAACATTTATACCTAAATTTGTTAAAAAAATCGCAAGGCGACTCATTCCTGTTCCCGCAATCCCAATAAAAAAATATTTATCCATAATTCCTCTTTATTGCCTGTGATAATTATCAAATAGCCATATATAAATTGTACTAAAAGATATTATCTTTGTAAAGAAATATTTCCTCAGCGCAAACTTGTTTCACATATTCCGGAGTTAAATTGAAATACAAATGCGCTGTAATGTCATATTGACACTATTTGTGTCTTTTTAACCCTGTAAAAATTTTTATTTTTAAATAAACCTACACAGATAGAAAAATATAACTTCTTGTATACCAAAGATTTAGATGTAGTGAAATCTATTTTTTTTCGTGTAGGCATATAAATTGAGATATATATATTGCGAAGCGCTAAAGCAACCATAAAAAAGGAGGATTGAAAAATGAAAGCATTAACCCCTTACCATGAAATTAATTCTTTACAAACCGAACTGGAAAATTTGTTTAACGATTTTTTCGGATTATCAGAAAGGCAGAAAAGATTTTCGTACCGGAGAAACGAGCCGGCGTTAGACTTATTGGAAAACGATGACGAGCTTCTCGTTATTGTTGATCTGCCTGGATTTGACGAAAAAGACATCAAGTTGACTTTAGTGGACAACGGTCTTTCCATATCGGCAAAACGCGAATATGATAAGAAAACGGATAACGACAAAGTCTATAGGCGCGAAAGGTTCAGCGGCAGTTATCAAAGGAGCATAAAGTTCAATACAAAAATTAACCGCGACCAGATATCCGCTGTTTATAAAAACGGTGTATTGAAAGTCAAATGCCCTAAGGCGGAGGACGAGAAACCTAAAAAAATAGAGGTAAAAGTCTCTTAATGACATAATAACTTTTTTTTAATAAAGGAGGATTGATTATGAAAATGTTAGCTAAAAAAGATGATAAAAAAGTTTTCTGCGAACCAGCGGTTAATATAATGGAAGAAAACGGAGCGTATCTGCTGGAAACAGAACTGCCGGGGATAGATAAGAAAAATATTCAAGTTAAAATCGATGACAATACACTTACTATTACAGCCGAGCAAGACGAAAAATTTAAAAATTTTACTCCGGTTTTTAAAGAACGACCGGACAGAATTTTTAAGAGGTCATTCAGCTTAGATGAAACAATCGACGCAGACAAGATTGAGGCAAACTATAAAAATGGTTTACTGACTTTGAAACTTAAAAAACGACAGGAACTGCAGCCGAAAAAAATCGAGATTTCAGTCGATAAAGATTAAAAAAGTATTTTATCAGGTGAGAAAATGCCTACTTATGATTTTGAATGTCTAAATTGCAAGAGCAGATGTGAGCGGTTTTATCCGATCACATCTGCCCCAAATGAAATAAAATGCGGCAACTGCGGAAAAACAATGAAACGATTAATAGGAACGGGAAGCGGTATCATTTTTAAAGGATCAGGATTTTACTGCACTGATTACCGCAACAACAAAAATAAAATAAAAAGTCGTAAAAAAAGAAAAGGGGGTGAGTAAAATGGTGCTTAAAGAAAAATTATTTTTTTTGTTAGATTCAGGAATTAATCAAAACAGCACCGGCTTATTTTTTACTGGATTAAGTTTAATTTTATCGTCTTTGCTGATACTGTTTTATCCTATGGTAATCATTTATTTTTTTTGTGCTCTCATAATAACCGCGGGAGCGATTTTAATATGGTTATCTTTTAAAACAAACACTCAGCCTGATGATTATGACCAGCCTTATTTCAGATATTATTAAGATGTAAAGGTGAATTTATGATTTTTATAAATTCACTATCTTGTTTTATATTTTCAAAAAAATTGTCTTTTTCAGCATACTTTTTAAACGACGGATCAAGGGCTACGGCTTTTTTTAGGCATAAAATTGAGCTTGATTTTTTGTTCATTACAGCATAGGAGGCGGCAAGATAATACCATGCGGGTGAAGATTTATCGTCAAAATCTAATGATTTATTGATACAAGTTACGGCTTTTTTATACTTTTTAAGATAAAAATACGCCACCCCTTTGTTGAACCATTCGCTACTGCGCACTGGTGTAATGTTAAGTGTTTTCCTGAAAAGTTTATTTGACTGGTTTATATCACCTAATGATCGCATTATAAGAGCTTTCTGGCTCAAAACAATAATTGAGGCAGGTTTAATTTCAAGAGCTTTATCAAAAAAGTAAATGGCATTTTCTATATTATTAAGTTTAAGATGTGTTATGCCTGCGCTTGTTAGTATTTCCGGATCACGGGGGGCACAATTTAAAGATATATTCATATATCTCAGAGTCCGTAAAGTTTGGTTTTTTTCGTAACACATAGCAGACATATTAAGCAGTAAACTGCCGAATACTTCTTTATCGGTCAGGTTATGAAGGTAGTAACCGCCGCACAAATCATTAGGCATATTAGAGTTGGATGCCTCTATATACATCTGATCGCTGAAATAAAACCCGGCTTCAAGAGGCTCAATATTTATTTTATCGATACCGTCGTCATACCTTACAAATATATGTCCTGGTATTGTTACACCGTAAAGCGCAAGTCCTGTCCGTTTAGCAAGCGCAAGATAAAGTATCGAAAAAGCAACACAGTTGCCTTTATGTTGATCAAGCAAAAGAGCAATATTTGAATATTTATAAAACCATAAGTCCCGAAACCTGTTAGCATCATAATTTTGCCAGAACGGTTTATAAGCAATATACCCTTTTCGCCAAACCAAATTGCATATTGCGTCGACTTTTTGCTTGTAATTTTTTGCGTTTTTTAACGAATAAGCCAATTCGGCGGCAAGAGTTTCCACTTTATCGAGATATTTATCAATATCTACGGATGGATCAAGTTCTTTTGATAAATAAAGCGAAGCTGTTAAAAGATCGAATTGGTTATCCGGTAACGCGACTATTTCCCTTAACGTTTTATTTTCGTAATTATATCGGTATTCCGATCGTATTCGGTTGGTATAAGGTATAAGTTCTTCGTGTGTCGCACGATGAGCGCATCCTGAAAATAAAAACGTTATTATCAGTAAAAAGATGAATTTGGCTGCGTTTTTTTTCAAAATTAAAAAAATCCTTTCCTTTCATTATTTTTAAAACTTCATTAATGTTTGACTGTTATTATGTTACAGTATTTAAAATTTTTTGTAAATAAATCTTATAC
>JAGGZS010000204.1 GCA_021161885.1 bacterium | reverse complement strand
TATTAAGACATTGCTTATATTTTATATTTTATATTTTTGCTGGGTTTTTTATATAAGAAAAATTTACGACAAGAAACTGATAGATAAACATCCTGACGCCGCACCATTTTTTTTTAATAATAAATCGGATAAGGCAATATTGCTGATACACGGTTTTTCAAGCACTCCTTGTGAGGTTTTGTCCTTAGGTAAATTTTTATATGGCAAAGGATATGCAGTTAAAGGGATTTTGTTGCCCGGGCATGGGACAATTCCTGCTGATCTGGAAAAATCTAATTACGGGCAGTGGCGCGAAAAGGTGAAAACCGAATACGATTTGCTGAAGAAAAATTATTCATCCGTTAGTGTGGCTGGGTTTTCTCTCGGCGGACTGCTGGGGATGGACTTGGCTGTTTCTAATAAGATAGATTCTTTAGTGCTGCTTGCTCCTTTTGTAAGGATGAGCCCTTATTATTTTTTTAAATTCAATCCTGAAAAGGTAATACGGTTTGCCTCAAGATTTATCCCTTATGTAATGAAAAGTTTGAAATTTACCAATATTAACGATCCGCAGGCAAGACGAAATCACGTTGCTTACAGCGCTGTTTCCGTTAAAGGGACAGTAAATATTTTAAATCTTGCCGAAATAGTAATGCCTAATTTAACTGAAATAAATAGTCCGCTATTGATAATGTACGCTGTAGAGGATAAGGTGGTAGACCCGCTGGGGTCGCGCTATATTTATGATAAGGTTTCATCAAAAAATAAACAGATAATCTGTCTTGAACATTCAAACCATATTATCCCGCTCGATTATGACAGGGAATTAGTGTTTGAGAAAATAGAAAAATTTTTCAAACAAGTTTATTCTCCCTCGTTATCCGGCGTTTTGGCAACCGGCAAAAAAAATACGGCAAGCCTGAAAGAGCGTGGGTTACCGTACTGACGGCAAATTGAGCTGGACATTAAAACTTCCTGTGAATCTGATAATCCGTCTGTATCGCTTGGATCAATATTCAGGCGTATTTTTTTATCCGGCTTAATTTGAAAATCTCCAAAAAATTTATTAGGTATAAATGCTTCAATAATATAGCCGTTATTTTTTTGTTTGGCTTTAAACCTGATTAATTTTATATCATGTATTGTTTCGTCTCCGGGCAGGTACATACAGACACTTGGTTTGACATTTTTAAAATTACCCGGAGAAAACCCCAACTGAAAGTCGTCTTTATCTAAGTATGCTTTCCATTCGTCTTTTTCGTAATCGGTATCAATCCATACTTCGATATGGTCTCCGGTAACCATTTGGTGTCCGGTATATTTTTGAGAGATATTGTTGTCGGTTATATCAAAGGCCATATATATGCCGTCGTTGTCCCATAGGAAGTATGTTATGGCGCTGAGGTCGTTGAGTCCTTTCCATCTTTGCGGATTTATTTGGTATAGGACATATCGTTTTTTGTTTATTTCAAGAACGCCTGGGTTTTTCCAGTCATCAAGAGAGCCGTCGATAGTTATTTTATTTGTTTTTAACGGGATATTTATTACAGGCTGTACAGGATATGTTCTTGTATCTTTTATGATGGTTTCATCTTTGCTCATTTTTTTATAAGATTCATAATAATGGATGGCGAATCCGATAAAAGCCGGTGAGCGGTTGAATTTTTCTGATGCTTTTTTTAATATTTTTTCCATCCGTTCCCATCCTTCATCGTAAAAAGTGATAGGCGGGGTAACGCCCCATCTTTTTGAGGGACCTTGTGTTTCGATGCCTGATTCAATTTTTTTATGGAGACGTTCGGCGACATCTAAAAAATTTTGCGCGCGGTTGACCATAGATGCTGCATTATCGACATAATTCATAAGGGTTAGGTAATCGCAGTGAGTTAAAAAAAATTCTATTTCTTTTTTGTTCCAGAAAGTCGGCAGGTCGTATCCGAAAACGATATCAGGGTTGTAATAACTCATTTTTTCGCCGTACATTTTAACAGATTCTAAAAATCGTTTTTTTAATTTATGATTGGAATTCCATGCCGGCAGAGTATGGGGTTCTATATCGAAATGCAAACCGTCGAACCTTGATTCTTTCGGTACATTCATATTATATAAACTGATAGATTCAATAAGCTGCAAAACCTCTCTGTTCTGATACGCCCATGCAGCGCTGCCCGCAAGAAACTGAATACAAATACCTTGTTCATGAGCTTCTTTAATAAATTCCATAAGTTTGGGTTTTACTGTGGAACTTCGTAAATAGTTCGCATGGCAGTCAAGATAAACATTTGTTATCGGTTTATTTGTTCCATGCGGATTTTTTAAGAGTTCAAAAAATTTTTTTCTTTTTCCCTTGTTTTTTATTATTTTTATAGAATTTCCCCAAACCCATATGGAACGCGAACCTTTTGGACGAGCGAAAAAACGTTTTTTTCCATAAACTGGAATATTGTTTTTTGTTTTTGCTAAATTAGCTTCCCCATGACATTTTAAACCGGAAGTCAGCATTAAAGCCGGCATTAAGGCGAAAAGAACTATTTTTTTCATAAATTACCTCTGAAAGTTGTTATGTTAAAAAGTATCAAAACTCTTTGGCGCGCAAGATATTTTGAGAAATATGTTAAATTATGTTAAATTTTAACGATACATATATTATAAAGATAACAATAAATTAAAATATAACATTTTAGTGAAAAATGCCAAGATTTAAAACTGATCTTCATATACATACTTCGCTCGATTTTAAAAAATCGTGTAACCGGTCTTACGGGATACTTTCTCCTTACGAATTAGTTGACCGTGCGAAAACTTTAGGTTACAAGGTGTTATCGTTCACGCATCACGGCGCTTTATACATAGACAGTGATATTAGCAGATATGCCCGCAAACATGGGATATTAATTATTCCAGGTTTAGAAGCGTTTATCGATGATAAACATGTTTTGATGTATAATTTTTTTAACAAAGAACCTATTGATTCGTTTTCCAAATTGCTCGATCACAAAAGTGAGTCTAATTTGGTTGTCGCGCCTCATCCTTTTTATCCTTCGAAATCATGTCTGCAAAAGTCGCTTGTTGAAAATATCGATTGTTTCGACGCGCTTGAATACTGCCATTTTTATACACCGTTTTATAATCCGAATAAAAAAATGTTAAAAACCAGTGATATTTACCACAAACCTGTCGTAGGTTTTTCCGATACTCATATAGACGCGCAATTCGGCACAACTTATTCACTTGTCGATGCAGAAGAATTATCGACAGAGGCGGTAATAACCGCGATAAAGCAGGGTATGGTTGAAGTTGTAACCAATCCTTTAAGCCTTAAACAGTTTGTTTATATATCTTATTGGCTTTTTGCAAAGATACCTTTTTTTGAAATTGTGCATAAACAGACAGATATTAGCTTGAAAAAATTTTATTTTATAGGAAAATAATGAAAAATATTTTTTTACATAGATTGTTCAACTAATTCATGATACTGAAGTTTTTGCCGCATATTTTTTTTCTTGGTTCGTAAATTGGGAGCGGTAAGAACAATGCCTTTTAAGTTGGCAAACGAAATATTTCTATTGGATATAAGGCTGCCGAGATGGGTATCTCGTTCAGCAGATAGAGATGTTTGCGAAAAAAGAGGGTTATCCGGTGATATTTTTTCAACAATCAGTTGCGGGTCTATTTTGTTATTTAATAATGTAGTTTCAATAAAACTTTGCATACGTAATATATCTTCAATATTAAAACCGTTGATTAGAATATCGGAAATATCGAATACAATAGCTTGTTTGGGTAAATGCCTGTCTGTAGATTCTCTTGATTCCATTAAAATTATGTTGGCAAGAGGGTTGCCGCTTAGTTCCGTAAGACGCTGTGGAATTAAATCGAACTTGTTTGTGCCCGTAGAGATATCTGTAATGTCTTCCTTGCCTACAAAAAGAAAATTTGATAAATCCGCATACTCTGTGAGATCTAAATAATTACGCATATTTTGGACTGTGTGGTTTGTTGAAATGAAAGCGTATTGTACAGGAATGTTTTGTGATTGGAAACGGGCTGTTTTTCTTTTTAGCGCTTCAACAAAAATTAAGGCATCCCATTGATTAGAGTATGTTTTTATGTCATCAAAATTTATTGTTATTACTGTGGAAGTTTGTTCAGCTTGTTCGTTTTGTATTTGCTGCAGCCGATCTGTCAAATTTTGATTATCAGATAAATTAGCGGTAACTAAATCTATTTGTCCTTCGGGCAATTTTCTAAGGAATGTTGATGATGTATTTTTAAAAAAATCGGAAAAAACCGGTGTAAGCTGAAAAGAATCTTGCTGGATATTATTTTTGAACTCTTCAGATAGTGAACCTGGCTTAAGTAATATGATCCCGTTCTCGTTAAGGCGGCTAATAAGCGACATAATTGTTTCCGCCCGGGATTTATTGTAAATAATACTATCAGAATTGAGCATATCATTTGCATTACTTAAATAAATAAAATCAAATCTGTTTTTTCCCCAAGTACTTTCTTCTGTTTTTTTAGCGCCCCAAAAATGGTTGACTGACCCGCCGGCTTTTCTTATACGGTATTGTGTTTCAACATCAATATTATAGTCGAATTTTTTTTCGCTCAAAACCATAACTTGAAACCCCATTTGGGCAAGGATCAAGGGTATTGCCGGGTGTTCCGGTTCAAAGACAGCTAATTCTTTGCCTCTGATATTGTTGTCGAATACGCCGTATATAGCATTAATATTTGTAACAATTTGAGCTTCAAGGTGTTTGTCCAGCTTTGGGCTTGCTGAGTTTACAAGTGTTTCAGCGGAATATTGTTGTATCGGTTGTTGTACGGGTTGAGTATGCGGATCGCTCATATCGATAACAAGATTAGCATTTGCCCGTTGAGTATCTAATCCCTGAGGTGATAATGTGCCGGTATATTCCGGTTTTCCGGTACCCCACCTGAATAGGATATTATCCAAATATATTCTTGATAAAGCTTTTTCGTTATCGTCCTCAAGCATATGCCTGATTCGTGTTTGTTCGTTTGATTCAACAAAAACGGTATAGTCAAAATTTATTTGGTCTTGCAGGGGTTGATTGAGTAATATGTCGGTACCTAAAACAAAAACAGCTTTTTTGTCTTTGAACCGATCAAATTCCGACTGTAGAAGGTCGTTATTGATAACTCCTTCAGGGTTTGTGAATTCTGATATATCTATTATGGCCGAGTCGTTGCGGTCAATAATATTATTTTTTTGAATCAGTTTTTGTGTAAGACTTATTTTATCGCAGTCTGGACGGCCGGATATTCCAACGATAAATGGTCTTGTTTGGTTATCTGTATGAGTTTTTAAGTAATGTTTAAATATTTCTTTTGCATCTTTATATTTTAGTGGTTCAAGCAGGTTGGAAGGACGCTCTGCCGGAGACGAATATGGATGAATATTGAATACTAATGCGTTGGCCGTGAAGTTGAAAAAATCTTTTTTTGCTTTTAATCCGATTAATTCTTCGAGTTTTTCGATATTCGATATTAATTTCGCTAAAGATTGATCAGTGGCATCTTTCGTATTTTTATAATGTAGATTAGTTATTAAGAACAACAGTTCTTCCTGCGGGTCGTATCCGTAATTTTTGAATATCCCCATTAAATCATATTCTAAGTTTTTACGGGTTAATTTATGCAGCTGTTCAAGGGATGAAATTTTTTCGATAATCTCTTCAAATACGGAATAAGTTAACTGAAAACTTGAATCGTTAAGAGCTTTTTTCTCTAAGTAAGCAAGAGCCTTGTTAAGCAGTAAAGAGCGGTTGTCCTGCGGCATAAAAATTCTGTGAAGATGCAAAATTTCAGCGAAAACATCGTTTTGTAAATTTACATGAGATTCCATTTGGAGTTTAAGAATTTCTATTCTTTGTTTTAAGAAAAGTTCAAGCTGTTGCGTTAATTCCGGTTGATTTTGATCTTTTAAGTAAGAATATGCCTCAGCGAGAAAGATGAAACCAGCTAATTGTTTTTGCGGATCATAATTTTTAAAAAATTCGACTATTGAAGAAAATATAATAGGCCAGTCTTCATATTCAGAGTAACCTTCATAAAATCTTTTTAAAATTTCTCCGGGATGAACATTGTCGTCCATAAATATTAAAGATCGTATTTCGGTTCCTGCCAAGATATTATTCGGATATGGAGCGGAAAAGAAGCTGTTTCGTCCAAGAACGTGCCATGCCCTCATATACGCTATAATATCTTTTTTTATGGTGGAAGCGATTTCCTGTGAAAGTTTGCTGCCTGTAAATGATTTTTGTGCTTTGGCAATAACATGCTTTGATGTTAATTGCGGTCTGTCCACTGTGGTTAGTATTCTGTAAAAATGCCGAGAATCGGTGTGGAGCGCGTAAAAGTTACCTGCTTTTGGATGTAATGATGCATCTGTTGCGTTTAAAATTTCAGCGTTTTCTATAAATCTGTGAAGCGCGCCAGTCGTAAAATATTTTTTTAGGTTATTAGGTTTTATAGCGTTTATTGTAGGTAAAATATTAAACTTGATATCAGAAAATGTTGTGCCGTCTTCAAGTTCTATAGAAATAATGTATGCGTTGTCAATATTGGTTTGCTGTCCGCGTTTTACGGTTAATTGTTTCACATCGCCGAGATTTAAAGAATGACCGTAAACGAGCATAACGGTATCTTCAAGTATTCTGCTCCCGATAATCAATCTTGTTAATTCGTCTTGCAGGTCGGTTTCAATATTTATCCAATTTGTTTTTTTTGCAAGAACTTGTTTAATTTTATTATAGGCGAAATCAAAAAGGGCATTGATTTTTTTGTAATCGGTTATATCCTGATTGTTAATGATTAAATCATGAAATTCTTTTTCTTCATCGGTAATTTTACTTTGGAGTATTTCTCCGCTGGCAAAAAGATTCGAGTACTGGGCGGCCATTGGCAAAAAGTTATTTTTTGCTTTATATAACCGTATCATTGATTTATACGGAAGATTGTAAAGTTCGGACAAAACATCTGTTTTTTTACGGTCTATAAGTGATTTATACCATTGGGCAGCATCAATAGGGGGGTTTTGCCGCCATTTTTCGACTAAATTATCATCGGTTGTTTTATTTGCTATAAGGGAAATACTCTCCAAAAACAGCGCCTCGATTTTTTTCGCGTTATTTTTATTGGAGAATGATCTGAAAAGCGCATTAACAGCAGGTTCCCAGATTAACCTGTCCTGACTGGATAGAATTTTTATGGTGGTGTAGGTGATTAAAGAGGTTATTTCTTTATTGCTGCTGTTAATATAGGTATCCATCATACGCCGCAGTAAATAATTTTTTTGTTTATAGGTTAAATTATCTGGAGATTCTATGTACAGTTTTGAGAGAATAAATATATCGTTCGCGTTAAGTTTTCTGTTGGGGTTTAAAAGGTAATCTATTCTTCTGCTTAGTTTTTCTTCAGGTGTTTCGAGAATATATTCGGCAGTCATCATATCGAAAAAAGACAGTTCAAATTCATTGAATGAATTCATTTCTCCGGGGGTTCCGGTAAATTTGTAGTCGCTTGAGGCAATGGTATATTTTTTAATAACTTTATTATGTAATATCTGGTTGAGTTTAACAGTTTCTTTGGCGTGCTCTGCGGCGGTATCGGCACGTCCTTGTATTACGGAAATATCTCGGTTGAGGTATTGCGGCTGTATTTTGTTTGTGTCAATCTCGACGACACCTGTGTTTACAACCGGCCGTGAGGTTACCATAACAGCAAGGTTATCGTTTTTGGAAGTTAATTTGTTTTTAGAGAGTTTGATTTTTTGGAATTGTTTTTCGTTAAGGGTTAATATATTACCTTTAACGATAACATTGGAACGGAAATCTTTTTTGAATGATATTGTGATAGGCGTTTTGCCTTCAACAGCGATTGTTATCGGCGACTGGTTAGCTATATCTTCGGGTGAAATTTTTGTAAGAGGAGGAGCCCGCGGGTTTTTGGACGTTAAAATCAGTCCGCCGGTTTTTTTGTCATTTATCATGATGAAATCAAATACTTCTTCACCGGATAAGAACGAAATCGGCATAGCGTTTTCTGCGGTTTCATCGGTAGGGAGTTTTGATTTATCGAATTTATGTTCGGATTTTTGAATCGGGTACGGCACATGAATATCCGGAAATTTTATCAATACAAAATCGCCGTCTTTTTTTTCAATGACTACAGCGGAGTTGTTTTTAGTAAATTCTTTAAATGTGCCGTTTGATTTTAATAAGGAGTAGTTTTCTTCTGATAAAATAAGTAAGTTAGCCGCTTTTTGCTTAAGCATATCAAGAGAAGAATCCGATAAAACCAATCCTCTATCTCCCATATCGTTGAAGAAATTGTCAATGGCTTCTTGAAGTTTTGACATATCATCGGTTTGTGAAATAATGCGTAAGGACTCATCAATGAGTTTGTCGCCAATATCCATTCCCCACTCGAAATTGGTAGCGCCTACATTGTTGCCGTCAAATCTATATATTTGCAGAGTTTTATCTTTTTCATTCCATATAATTTTACCGTATTCGTCGCCTCCTACTCGGAAAGTAACTGATATGGGGAAATCTGGTTTGTGCGAAGTAACATAATTAATTACCCGTTTAAAATTTTCATTTCCTTCATAGATATAGTCATCAAGCAGATTGTTTGATTGATAACGAACAACGGTTTCAAGGAGCCTGTCTTTAAGTTCGCCGAGAACTTCCTGGTCTTCCCCGTTTTCAATAGCGGTTTGTAAATTGCGCGATAATCGTTCCATATTAGCGTAACTATGGTATCGTGGAGCTATTTGTGGATGAAAAATTTGGTATTCATTTACAAGTCCGAGCCTGAGGTTTTGTTTTACTTCAGCCATAGCTTTATCGGAATATTGCATAATACCGCTTTTCAATACTTTTGCGGCGTCGGCAACTACCGGCTGGAATATATTTACAAGATCACGTTCTGTCGTATCAGGTGAATTTTTCTTAGCTATTGCTTGTTTCCTTATGGCCGCATATTTTGAACTGAACTGGATTTGCTCATGTTTTGCTGTCTGAAAAGCTTCTTTATATAACCTGTCGACAGTAAGAGCCGCCTCTTGTATCGTTTTTGGGTCTAAAACATCATCAGGGTTTGTCCCTTTTTCAATAGGTGAATTGTAATGTGTGGATACACCGCCGTAAAAATTAATTTTGTCTGCTGTAAATCCTTCATCAAATCTTTGTTCTATCGCAGTGAATTTGTTTTGCGGAAGAAAATCTTTAAGAGCTTTTTTGCATTCGGTTATCACAGATGATTGTAATTGTTTATCAGGGTCTTGGATAATATTTCGTATTATTTCGGTTATATTTATATTTTTTACGTTAGTAAAAGATATAAAGAATTCTCCGCCGTTATTAGCTACTAAGGTTTTTACGCCTAAAGGAGCGAGTTTATTTTCTATTTCTTCGCGCAATAATCGGCTGATTACAAATATGCCTATATCGCCTAGTGTATGTGATATGCCTAAATCCGAGCCGAAAGTATTAAATACATCTTTGAAATTTTGTATTTTCAGGTTAGCTATTTGAATGTCGTTGCCGGAAAGGATTTCCTTAATGGACAATTCTTTATGAGCCCTGATATTTAAAGTGTATTTTGAAGTTCTCGAGCGAGTTATCACATCTTTTGTGAACCAGTATTCTTTCAGCTCAATAATCCTGTTGATTTCACGCACTAATGTATCCGGGTCAGTTTTGCTTAATTTATCTCTAATTTCTTCAGGATAAATTGAATTGCCGGCAAAATCGCCTTGAGCGGTTATTAAATTGATTAGAATATCTCGTACTGCCCAGGCATTTTTAATATTATTGTTATGCGCAAACTGAAGCACTTTATAAATTGCGCGTTCATCGGGATTTATACGGGTATTTAGTGTGTTGAGTATATTTGCCTGCCGTTTTTTGCCTTCTTGAGCATCAGGATTTGCCTGCCGAATGTCGATGAATGATTGAACATAATTCAATAGAATAAAAAGTTCTTGGATATGTTGAGGAATATTTTTTATGGAAGATATTTTATTTAGTTGTTTAAATTCTTGCCTTTGAAGACCTTCTTGAACTTCTAACCGTAAAAGGTCGTTGTTTTTAGAATCTTCTTGAAACAAAGAATAATCGAGAACAATTGTGTTTGGTTTGGAAGATATTTTATATTGTGTATTTAAATTGTCAACGAGCGCGAAGTTTAAAGAACGAAAATATTCTTCGGTTACTTTGTGGGCTATTTCAAGTTCTTCGCCGATAGATAATAATGTTTTGTTTATCCTGTCAATATCTTGTTCGGACATCTTTACTTCAGTAGAAACAAAAATATTTTTTCTAAGTTTTCCTTGTGCAATAACATTTACTACGGCTTGGCGTTTTTGCGCTTCAATAAATATGTTGCCTTTTTCATCGGTTGATAAACTTAAATTATTGAATCCCGCGTTTAATAAATCTTTTATAAACGGCTCTTGTGATATTTTTCTAATATTGTAGTTTGCCTTTGTAAGATATTCAGGATTGGATAAAACCGATTTTATGTCGGATAGAAATGTGGGGATATGGTAATAAATTTTTGCGAGAATATCACTGATGGGTTTACCTTGCAATTGAAGTTCATCAGCTTTTTTAATTAAAGATTTTACTGTTGCAAATGTTTCGCTATGTTGCTGGACAGGAAGAATTTGATATATTGAACATATAGTTTTGTAATCGTGCTTTAGTGCTTGTGTTAAGGTTGCGCCTTCAGGCATTAATTGCTGAAACAGGCGTGTTATCATAGGAGCGAAACCGATATCATTAAGGTTTTTTAAATTTCCTCCGAAATTAACTGAATCAAGCATTATTCTTGATATGGAAATTGACTCTAAATCCATAGATAACACACCGTCTATCACGGGCAGAATAGAGGATGTATCTTCGGTGTTCAGGAAAAGTTCAAAGTATAATTTATTGTCAACAGATGCTTTAATGGTCTCATTTGACAGGTTGGCCGCCATATGCGTACTGCCGTCAGGACGCTGTACTTTAATTTTAGGCACCATTTTTAAAGTATATTTTTGTCCGTCCGTATTAGAAGTGAACGTAATCGGGGCTTCGGATATTTTTATAAAGAAATCCATAACATCGTTTACGGGAGAAAGATTAAGTTGAGCAGCTGAAACAGCATCATCTGGTTTGACTGAATCCTCAACAACAGCCGCTTGCTCTAAAAGCACCGGCTGCGGGGCAGATTTTTTGCGCAGGACATAATATTGTTTTGGCGCGATTGTATCATCGAAAAAACTTTGCGGATTACCCATCTCAAGAATTTCAAACCCGATATTCTCGAAATCTTGCGCTTGCAGGGCTAAGTAATCTGAGCCGGCAATAAACAGCAGTCCGCCGTCCGGCATAATATCCCATGTGTCTCTGACTAAATTAACAGCGTCTTCGTAAGATACAACCCCTAATTCAAGCGATGAACCGAGCAGCGAAACTACATGAGGGGTAATGTCTGTTTTCCTATGGGTTAATTTTTTTAGGTTTATTAAGGCTTGTTTAATTGATGATACTTGTTCTTGTGCCGAAAAAGCAGGTATGACTCTCTCTTTTTGAAAACCAAGTCCATCTATGATGTTTTTTGCTATGGAGGCGTCAAAGATATCTCTGGTAACTATAAGCGGATCAAATTCTAATTCACTTGCGTACTCATCGGCTTGCGCGAACACTTGCTGCGTGTATATGCCTTGATACCCGAGCAGATCAAAAACTGTTACGGGCAGACCGAATGTGTCTTTAAGATACCGTTCGTAATCGAATAATTTGTTAGCGAGAAAAGGCGCGGCTTCAGTTGTTAATTCATACAGGCTTTTGCTGTCCACAGCGCGGCTTGCCGTAGACCATCTGTCGATGCGTATATGTCTTTTTTTCACATCTGCTGACGGAGCAGGAAGATTTGGTGATGTATGTTCTATACTGTTCTTTGGAAAAACAGATGAGGATTGCTTAATAAATTCAATTTCCCCGTCGGTTAAACCTCTTGAGTAAGTGTTGTTCGGCAGTCTCATGTGAATTTTGCCGGTTAAGGCGTTTTTAACAAGCTCATAAACTTTACCTTGATACCTTGCCGTAAACCTTGATTGAGGCGCGACATCGGTAGGTGTTGTTTCTAAGTTCGCGAATCGGTCTTCTAAAAATTCGCCAAGACCAATATTTAAACGGTAACCTTCGGGTGAGGGTTTTAATTTTTCAGTAATAAATTCAACCGAAGATTTTTTGTCTGTTGTTACCATGGCAGTAGTTAATAAGATTTTATGCGCTTGTCCGATTAACTCGTTTGATAAAATATTTAATGATATATCTTGGTCGGGAAATTGTTGTTTATGGCGGTTGATGAGTTCGGTTTTTACCATTTTAATCTGGTAGTAGTGTATAAAATCTTCAATATTTGAGAAAAAAGTATGATCCTGAAGTATTTTCGGTGAATCAACTGTAATTCCAAATAACCGCATATTGTTGTCTAAAGCTTTAGACTGTAATTCTGAAATACTTGACTCTAAATCGGATAGATTGTCTTTAATATTAATAGTTGTTTCAAGACCGGTTCGGAAGAATTTAAAGTTCTCATCAACCTCAAGGATGGATATTTTTATTTCATCATCAGAAAATTCCGCAAAAGCCACAGCGGTTTTGATAGGAGCGACGGTAGTTATTGCGGAGCCGCTTCGATCGAGTTTTGTTGAAGCTATGATTTCATCGATAACAGTAGGGTCTATTCGGGGACTCATATTAGATTCTTTTACAGAAGAATGGGTAACTTTCAGCATTGTTTTACCGTCTGCGCGTTTTATAACGTGAAGATAATAAACTCCTGAATCATCGGCTCCTATATAAAAATCCGTGAGATCGGATTCTATATCAATATCTTTAAACGATAATCTTCTGAAAACATTTTTCATAATATGAACGGGGATACCCTGTTCAATATACATTTCATCAAACCCCATATCATAGAATCGGTTTTTTGCTTTTAAAGGGAGAGATTCGTTGGTTGCTGAAACCGGTTTATCTTTAGCTTTTATGGAAAGATAAGCACCTAATATAGTGTTGTTTGCGAGATTGTTGAAAAAAGTGGCTGATAAAAATTCCAAAGGGTATATCTTAAATGAGTTGAAAAACTCCGATAATTCTTCATCGGTTAAAAAGATAGAATTTTGTTTGAGAAGACTGCGGAAATTATCCGGTCCGGAAATTTGGTTTTCCATAATTAAAGTAGTAAGGCGTTCTTCCATTTTTTGTTTCACAGCCTTACGAAGGTCTTGCGCTGATTTTGCGTTAAGCTGTCTGGCGTATTTGTTTAGCGTTTCAAGTCCTTGAGGTGTGATAACCTGAAAATGCAAATCAGCCAAGTCGTCTTCTTCCAGCAGGTTAAGTTCACCCGAACTGTTGAATACAATATCAAGATTTTTGGTCTCGCCGGTTTTAATGACAGCTTTACCGTCTTGGGCTTTATCTGTGAACAGAAGTATGACTTCTTTTCCGTTTATATTCAGGGTAACGCAAAGGAACGGACCTATGTATGCCGTGTCAACAAATTCAATTTCCCCGTAATTTTCGTGCCCCCATTGTTTGAGTAAGGATAACACTTTGGTTTCTATGTATTGGCTGTCGGCTTTTATTTTATCCGGTTCCTGTTTGGATACGTCGTATGTAAAAGCGCCGAGCATCAGGCTTTTCATCTTATAACCAAAACTTACTTTTCGCTCAGGGGATACCATAGGGTTTTGCTCAAGCCACGATGCGATAGCCAAAGTTGACTTGGATAGATATATTTCATAAAAACTTTGCTGGTTCATTATTAAAGAAAGATAAGGCGTACTGTTGGGAATTTTATTTATACGGGGAACGACTACCATATATGAGATGTCGTTTTTTCTGAGATAATTTGTTATTCCTTCCGAATGAAAACCGCCGGCTATAAATACAGCGCGCTTAACTTTGTTTTGTTTGATTTTATATATGAGATTTGTGAATAGAATATTATCTCTTTTTTTAGCGGTATAATAAAAATTTTCAACAATCGGAAGCTGTCGTGTAAGTATGTTTATGTCATGGTCTTTGTTGAAATCGGTGTTTATGTTTAATTTTGAGGCGAGATCGGTTATCTGGCGATAAATGGTTAAGGGGTTAAGGGTATCTTTGTTTTTAAGGTAATCGTCAAACTGGTAAACCGGTAAACTTAAACTGAACATTTTTTTTGCAGTGTTTAGATGTTTTCCGGTTTTTATCAGAGATTTTTTTACAGGGTCGTTTATCTCTAAGGAAATAATATTTTTATTTAAAAGCTCGCATTCGCGAACGACTTGTCTCCAGTTTATTGATTCATATTCTGTTATGAAACCGAAAAATTTTGAGAGTTCAGGATAGTTTTTTTTATCTAAATCGTAATTAGTCATCAGTTCCGATAAATAAACGTGAAATTCTTCCTGAGACATTTGGTTTAATTTGAAAATCATATTTTTGTGGAGAAAAGATTTCAGCTCGGCGTTGTTCATTTTTGCCGAAAGGGAATTGATAAGCGATACGCGTTCTTGGTCGACAGATAAAAAATTGATAGATTTTTTGAGTCGATTGACAGTATTGATTTTTTGCAGGTTTGGATATGCGGATAGATCAATATTTTTTTTGTCGGCATATAGAAATAAATGTTTGATATAGTCGGTTAACTGTAATCTGCCTTTATGGTAATCTTCGGTTAAGCGTAACAAAATTTTTGTCTGCGGGGGATATAAATGGTTTTCCAGCAGTTTTTGCAGATTGGTTAACCTTGCGAATATCTGGTCGGTTAACGACTTATTTCGTAAAACCTGTTTAAATTGAACAGAATTTTCCACATAAAGTTTTCTGTTTTCAAGTCCGGTTATAAGTGTATTGTTTTTTTTGTTGATGGAAAAATATTCCACGCCTGAAATGCGTCCGGTTCGCATCATATAATCTGATACTATTTTTTTTGCGTTTTTGTTAGGGAAAGAGGAAAATTCTTTTGTGTCGATATTTCCTTGCGCGCCTTCAATAGCGATTAAAGAGACTGTATTGTCTGATGTAAGTGAATTTAGGATAGCGTTTATGTTTTTTTGCGCGTCATAAACGCAGTGGGCGTCTTGGATATGTATAACGCAAAAATCGGAGGTTCCCTCATATTTTTCGGTTATATCGGCATATCCTGAAGGGATTTTGACTTTTTCAAAAGGGGATAATGTACTGTTTTCCGCGCAAAGGGTTGAAGTGAAAAGCAGGAAAAACGCAAACGAAAATTTTAAATTTGAAATCCGCCGGGTGCTTTTGGTAAACATTTGATATAAGTCCTTAATATTTTTTAATATAAAAGTAATAATAAAGTTTCTGCGAAATTACAACTTGCTTTTTATTAATAT
>JAGGZS010000306.1 GCA_021161885.1 bacterium | reverse complement strand
TCTATCGATAACCCGCAGGATAATTCAAAAAAAATTTTTTCATTCGGCTCAATTTTTTTTAAACCATTTTGTTTTTTTATAAATTCCGAGTACAAATTATTATTCATTATTATTAAATAACGCCTGTCCGCAACCGCTGTTATGTTTCCGGGAAAAACATATATACGTTTTGAAACGAGCCCAATTTGATTAACAAGATTATTTATATGATATGACGCGAGCCGGATATTTTTGTCCGACAAAGAATATAAAGCATTTATAACAATCCCGCTTATTATGCACTTATGCAGAGAACCAAGTTTAGTTTTATTAAAAACAACTATTTTATCGTTTCTGATTAATACTTCTTTTGACGATTTATCCACAGCGCAACGCAAATAATCGGCTTGCTGTTCAAAGAGATCGACAGTGCCTATCAAATTATTTTTAAAATTCAGGTTAAAATCTTTTTCTATATAGGGTATCAATCGGTTACGAATTTTATTGCGTAAAAAAGATTCATTATTATTGGAGCTGTCAAATCTAAACGAAATATTACAATGGTTTAAATACTCTAAAATATCCGCTTTAAAAAAATCTATTATCGGCCGCAATATTTTTATATTTTTATATTCCCTGACTGCCCTAAGTCCGCTGATACCTACAACACTGCTGCCCGAGATAAATCTCATTAGCGCGGTTTCAGCTCTGTCATCGGCATTGTGAGCCGTGGCTATAACAGTTGCGCCAATTTTTCGCGACTCCTTAAAAATCAAGTCATAACGGGCATCCCGCGCCGCCATTTCAATAGATTTTTTAGTGTTATTTGAAATTTGTTTAACATCTACTTTATATACAGACGATTTCACCCTGTGAATTTCAGCTAATTCAGCGGCAAAAGTTTCGTCGCCGTCGCTTTCTTTGCCTCTCAAAAGATGGTTTATGTGAATGGCGTGAAACTCAAACGGAACAGATTTGCGCAGTTCAAGCAATACATAAAACAAAAAAACAGAATCCGCCCCGCCGGATAAAGCTAACAAAACAATATCGGTTTTATCTATCCATTTTTTACGTTCACAACAAAAAACGGCTTCATTGAGTAAATCACGGCTCTGTCTCATTGAGTATCAACTTTATTATTAAATTATTCAAAAAAAAAAATTTTATAGCAACCATTTGTCTTCCTCAGGCAAATGTTCCCGCTTAAGAAGTTCCGGTTTCCATGGATAAAAAGTAAACGCGACAGAAAGGATAACAAGAATAATAAGCCAATCCGCACCGAAGACAATAACAGCGTCAAGAGAATAGCCGCCATAAGTAATTTTCAATTCACCGATTAATGTTTGAGCAATGATAAATATAAGGACAAGAGGCGTTATAAACCTTATGCAGATATCCCACCAGAACCCGACTTTAAATGACGAATTTAAGCTGCATTTATTAATATGACTGCGCAATACCTTAGCCTTAAGCAGCCATCCTACGACGAAACATTCTATAATACCGCCCAGAATTAATGCGTAATTAGTTACAAAATGATCTATAATATCAATAAGATATATCCCCGCTCTCGTAGTGAATATTAAACTGCCGAGAAATCCTATTAAACAAATATATGATACGACTTTTTTACGTCCCCATCCGAACTTGTCTCCCATTGCGCACGCCAAGGCTTCTATCAGAGAAATTCCAGACGATATCCCCGCAATAAAAAGAACGGCAAAAAACATTAGCCCGAAAATATTTTTCATAAACGGCAAATGGTTAATTGCTTCCGGATAAATCACAAAAGCAAGCTGAGGACCTGATTTTATAACTTCTTTTATAGGCAGTCCTTTCTGCACGGACATAAACCCGATAACACTAAATACGGCAAAACCCGCAATAAAAGAAAATAAACAATTTATAATGCTTGTAAGCAATGCGTTAGAAAATATATTCGTTTTGCGGGGCAGATAACTTGCATAAGTAATCATTATGCCGAATCCGAGAGACAGGGTAAAAAATATCTGTCCGAAAGCGGCTGTCCATACTTTATAATTTTTCAAGGTATTCCAATCGGGAATTAAATATGCTTTAATCCCTTTTACCGCGCCGGGCAAAGTAAATCCCCAACCGACAAGTAAAAGAGTCAGCACAAACAATATAGGAATAAAAATTTTACAAGCTATTTCAATTCCCCTGTTGATTTCTTTAAAACAAATAATCCAGCAGATTGTCCAAACAAACAATGTAGCGCTTGTTACAGGTAAAACTAACCCGCCGAAATTTAAAGGGCTGCCGGATGTGTGAAGAAGAGTTTCCATAAAAAACGATTGGGTATCCGCGCCCCAAGTAACGTTAATGCTTAAGAAAAAGTATATTACGCAATACCCTATAATAACGGAATAATAAAGCATTATGCCGAACATAGCGGCAAGCGGCATCCACCAGCCTGCCCATTCCCAATGAGGATTAACCCGAGAAAAACTCAATGGGCTTGCGCCCAATTCACGGTGTCCCAACCCGTATTCCAATACAATAAGAGGTATTCCCGCCACAATTAACGCCACAAAATAAGGTATCAGAAAAGCACCGCCGCCATATTCAAAAGTCATATAACTGAACCGCCAAATATTCCCCAGCCCAACAGCCGACCCTATCGCCGCAAGCAAAAATCCTAACTGGGAATTCCACGTTGTTCTCTTATTGGCAGACATGAACCATAACCCCTTTTTTTTATTATTGTCCAACAAAATTGTAATTCAATATATCTAAAATAAATTAAAGTGTCAATGATGTTAAAAAAACGGCGAGTTAGAAAAATATTATATCAAAAAATATTATTTTACTTTTAATTGATTAATGATAAAATGGGAAAAATTATGTATTATTCCATATATCAACAAATTACGATTAAAATTATTATATTTTTGTTTCTTCTTGTTTTGAATCCTTTGCGGGTTAACGC
>JAGGZS010000336.1 GCA_021161885.1 bacterium | reverse complement strand
ATTTGTTCGGAGCTTTTTTTGTCCGATTATCAATCATTTTTACTGGCCGATTTTAATACATACAAAAAAATTAATTTTTTTATTAATAAATTTCAACGTAAAACCGTTAAATATGGTTGGTATGCAATATGTTATATTGATATATAAAAGTTTCTGTCTCGGATTATATAATTAAGGCTAAATAGAAAGGGTATTGATATGGCTGATCAGAGAAAAAATTCAGGATTTACGTTTATAGAAATTTTAATGGTTTTCGCACTCATTTCAATTCTTGCACTTCTTTTAATGCCTTCCGTTCATACGATGAAAGAAAAAGGACGGCAGGCTACTTGTATAGGCAATCAGCGCCAGCTTGCCATTGCGGCAATTTTGTATGCGAATGAATCTTTAAGCAAACTGCCTTTAGATTTGGCAAGTTTAGATAACTCGAATTATTTTCCGGAATATATAGAGGGAGAATTAATTAATTTAGGCGAAAATGTATTTGCGCAATACACTATGTCTAATTTTTATAATAATAATATGAAGTTGACCCAATGTCCTGAGGTTAGCGGCACTATAACAGATGATACCCCTGTTTACTCTTATGGAATGAATGTTTATGTTAGCGGTATGCGCTTGGATTTGATAGACAGCGCCAGCACAACTATTATTATGACAGACAGTAACTATTCGGCAATAGCAAATAGTGATGAAGTATCATTTCGGCATGGCGACAATATAGCCATTGCCGCTTATGTTGACGGTCATATTGAGTTGTTCAAAGATATCATCGCACCTTCAAAATTTACACCGCAAAGTGATTTGGATGAAGATGCCGATCTTGACGATCCTGACGATCTTGACGATCCTGACGATCTTGACGATCCTGACGATCTTGACGATCCTGACGATCCTGACGATCCTGACGATCCTGACGATCCGGTTGTTATAACTTATCCGCCGGTAGTAGATGATAACGGATTTGAGATTGTCCTTGAAACTATAGAAGATGGAGAAGGCGCTGACATTACAGTTGATCTTTCGAGTACTGATGATACTAATAAAGCGTTAAGCCATATAAACTTTACATTCGGGCTTGATTTGCCAGCGGATTTATTACAGCAGATAGCTGACTCAGCCAGTTCCTCAATGGGATATCCTGTCGAAATATTGAATCCCGATCCTCAGACCGGTCTTATAGGCATAAAGTTTGATGAAACCGCTCTTGGAGAAGACGGCGCGATTGAAACATGTGTATTTAATTTTTATTTGCCTACTGAGGCATACAGCTATATGACATCAATAGAGGTAACCACAAAGGCCGGACCCCATAATGAAACTACAACTATAGAACTTTAATAAATTTATTTTCATTAACGATAAATACGGGCGTCAATAAGTTGAAGCTGAATGGTTTTCATCCCTGAGTAATCGGTGGTATTTAGAGAATAAACAATATCGACTTTATCACCTTTAGTTAAATCTCGAAGCTGGTTTTTTAAGTTAAATCCTATAACTTCCTGAATAATGCCGCGTTCGTTTTCCACAACGAATTTAATATGATTTTTACCGAAAAATCTTGGAAATCCCTGTACATTTAATTCTTGTGAAAGAAATAGCGGTTTTTTATTTTTTTGTCCGAACGGAGCAATAATATCTATTTCTTTCATCATTTCATCGCCAATTTCATCCAGTTCGATATTATAGTCGATACATAATTCCGGCAAAAGATTTTTGGAATTCATTTGCTGCTCAGCAATTAAATTAAGTTTATTTTTGAATTCCTTAATATTTTCTTCTTTAATAGATAATCCGGCGGCATAACTATGTCCACCGTATTCCGCTAATAACGAATGGCATTTTTTTAAGCCTTCAAGCAGGTTAAATCCGTTGATACTGCGCGCTGAACCTCTTCCTATGCCGTCTTCAACAGATAAAACTATTGCCGGTTTATAATATTCGCGTGTTAATCGGGCGGCGACAATGCTTATCACTCCGACAGCCCAATTCTTTTTAGCTATAACCAGCACTTTGTTGTTCGCTAAATCAGGATTATTTTCAATAAGTTTTTTTGCTTCTTGAAAAACATGTTCTTCAAGAATTTGTCGATTTCTGTTGTATTTTTCCATTATATTAGATAGTTTTTCGGATTCTTTTTCATCTGTAGATATTAATAGCTCTACACCAATATCAGCGCTTTTCATACGGCCGATAGAGTTTATTCGCGGGGCAAGCAGAAAACTGATGTGTGTTGTTTTTATTTTGGTTTTTTTAGGAATACCAGCTTTCTGCATCAATTTTCTTAGACCGATTTTACTGCTGTTTTCAAGCCGTTTCAGCCCGTGATATACAAAAATCCTGTTTTCATCCACAAGAGGCATCATATCGGCAATGGTTCCAAGAGCTACTAAGTCGAGATGATCCTGAAGATTAATATGGTCGAATTTTCGGATATTTTTTTCACGAGCCCGTTTCAACAGGGCGTGGGCAAGTTTAAAAGAAACTCCGACCCCGGCAAGGTCTTTAAACGGATATGTGCACTCAGGTAAATTCGGATTAACCATTGCGTGTGCCTGCGGAAGTTCGTCGCCCGGCATATGGTGATCGGTTATAATAACGTCAATGCCGCGTTTATTAAGTTTTTTAACTTCTTCAATTGCATTGACTCCGCAATCCACAGTAATCATCAAAGACGCACCTATTCTTGAAGCGCATTCTATACCTTCGGTACCTACACCGTATCCTTCAAAAACTCTGTTGGGGATATAAAAATAAACAGGCATTTTAAGTGACTGCAGAACAAAATATAACAGCGAAGTGCTTGTAACGCCGTCTACATCATAATCACCGTGAATTAAAATGGTTTCTTTTCGTTCTGTTGCCAATAAAATTCTGTCAATGCACTTATCCATTCCTTCCAAGAGAAACGGATCATGTAAATCTGATAATTTTACGGAAAGAAATTTTTTTACTTTTTCAGCAGTATCCAACTCGCGATTAATTAATACTTGCGCAACAATTCTACTTAATTCAAACTGTTGCGATAATTGATCTCTTAATTTTTCTCGAGAAGGATATGGTATCCATCTTTTCCTCATTTCGTCTCATTTTGTTATATGTTTATATTATAATAATTTTTTTAGTTATAAAATATTAGAGTCATTAAGCGCTTTTAGGTTTACTTAATAATATCAATACCGGGCTCGCGATAAAAACAGATGAATAAGTACCGACTATAATTCCGATAAATAAAGTAAACGCAAAATCATTTATTACACCACCGCCAAATATATATAAGGATAATACAACAAGAAGTGTCGTAATAGATGTCAGTAACGTCCTGCTTAATGTCTGGTTTATACTCATATTAATAATCGTCGGCAGATCGTATTTTTTATAAATATGTAAATCTTCCCTAATTCGGTCAAAAACAACAATCGTATCGTTTAAAGAATAACCGACAATAGTCAATATAGCCGCGATTATAGGCAAAGATATTTCTCGTCCGGTAATGGCAAATATACCAAGTGTAATTAAAACATCATGGATTAATGCTATGATTGCCCCTATAGCAAATTTGAATTCAAATCGCCAACTGACATATAAAAGTATTCCGCATAAAGCAAAAAAGACGACAAATAACGCCTGCTGGCGAAGTTCCGCGCCGATTGCAGGACCGACAAACTCAGTGCGTTCCCTTTTTATGCCGTAATCTTTAAAGTTTTTATTTATAAAATTATATAGTTTTTCGGACGAATCCGCTTCTGAACGTATTAAAATAGAGTGGTTGCTGTCTCCGAAATACTGAATAATTGATTTTTCTTCACCTATTTGCGTAAGTTTGCTTCTGAGGTCATCTAACGTAAGAACCTTTTCGGTTTTTAGCTGGATTAATGTACCGCCTTGAAAATCTATGCCGAAATTAGAGTTTCCTCTGTAAATAAAATATCCCATTCCAATAACAATTATTATTGATGATATAATTATCATAATATTTTTTTTGCCGATAAAATCGATTTTTGTATTACCGACCATTCTAAGCATTTTGAGGCTTTTAATCTCAGTTTTTAAAGATAAAATTTCAAAAATTACACGGCTGACAAATAAAGCGGTAAACATACTTGCTATAATACCAATGCTCAGCGTAATCGCGAATCCTTTTACCGGACCGGTTCCGAATTTAAATAGGAAAGCGGCAGTAATAAGGGTAGTTATGTTTGCGTCTAAAATAGTTACGTACGCTCTTTTAAACCCTGCGGCAATAGCGGTATGCACTGTTTTCCCTGATAATATCTCTTCTCTGATGCGTTCAAAAATAAGCACGTTCGCGTCAACCGCCATACCTATCGTTAAAATAATACCAGCAATACCCGGCAAAGTGAGAGTGAATCCAAGACTGCCAAGCACCCCCGTAATTATTACAAGATTAACGCATAAAGCGAAGTTAGCTATTAAACCGGCTAACATATAGTAAATTCCCATGAATAGAACAACAAGAATAAAGCCGAATACAGCCGCATAGATTCCTTTTTTAATAGAGTCCTTTCCAAGACTTGGACTTATTGAACGGTTGTCAATAAGCACCAGAGGAACAGGCAGGGCGCCACCTGAAAGCTGTCTTGACAGGCGCTGTACTTCCTTGCTTGTAAATTGACCTTGAATAACCGCTTTTCCGCCTTTAATAGCCGTTCTTATGACCGGAGCCGATATGACTACGTCATCAAGAAGTATGGCAAGTCGTTTACCGACATTATCAGAAGTTACTTTAGCGAATCGTTTAGCGCCTTCCCTTGTAAATTCAATACCTACTTCAGGCATACCAAGCCCGCCTCCGCCAGCTGTTGGATAAGCGCTTTCAAGAAGATCTCCTGTTAACGCCGCTTTAGCTTTAACAAGAATAGGTCTTTTGGTTTTTTCACCGCGGTCATCGGTTATAATTTGGTATTTTAGTTCCCAACCAAGAGGTACTTTACCATTTTTTGCCTCAGTTAGTTTTTGTTCATCGTCATTTACAAGGCGAAACTCAAGGAAAGCTACACCTTGAATTGTTTTTATAGCTTCGGCCGGATCGTCTATTCCGGGTAACTGCACAACTATTCTGTCTGTACCTTGAATATATATGGAAGGTTCACTGATGCCAAGGCTGTCTATCCTGTTGCGAATGACTTCAACAGCACGGTTGATGCTGTCTGTTTTCATTGTGGCTGTTAACCCCATAGCCTCAATTTTTTTACGGTCAAGCTGCCATACAAGATGGACACCGCCTTTTAGGTCGAGTCCAAGGTTTATTTTTCCTTTTTGATACGCGGTATCAAAAGGCGGATAAGAAAAATAAGCGGATACAGCAAGAATAACCGCTATTATCCCTGATTTAATTAAGATATTCCTTTTCATACATTCCTCCAGATCAATTATTTATTTGTTTTTGTATATAAATGTATTAATTTATTTCGAATAATTGTAAATAGACTTTAATAATATATACTTTTTTTTTAAAATTGAAAACATTAAGAAATAAAAATTTATTTTTTAATAACGGTTATATGAGATTTATCGATTTCAAGTTTTACATCTTCATATACTTTAACCATAACTACATTGTCCTTTATTCCTGCTATGGTTCCGTGGATACCGCCTGCGGTTACCACTTTATTTCCTTTTTTCATTGTGTCAATCATTTCTTTCATTTTTTTCTGTTCTTTTTTCTGAGGCCTGTAAACAAGAAAATAAAATACCGCTATTATCATTATAATCATCGGAAGCATTCCGCTGAAAATAGATATTGGAGGCGTACCTTGTGTATTTGCCTGGGCAATTAAAAAAAAGTTCATTCGTTTTCTCCTTCATTTAAACGCGTTAGCGTATTGTTTTTAAATTCATAAAAATTATCGTTATCAACGGCATCTCGTACATCTTTCATAAGATTTAGAAAATAAGAGATGTTATGAAGCGTTAAAAGCACAGGTCCTAACATTTCATTGGTATTGAATAAATGCCTTAAATAAGCGCGTGAAAAATTTGAGCAGGTATAACAACCGCAATCTTTATCAAGGGGCTGTATGTCATCTTTATATATCCCGTTTCGTACAACTATTTTGCCTTGCGAGGTGAACCCCGTGCCGTTTCTTGCGTATCGAGTCGGTATAACGCAGTCAAACATATCTATACCGGCTTCAACCATGTTTAAAAGGTCGCGGGTAAAACCGCATCCCATAAAATATCTGGGTTTATCTTCCGGCAGAAATTGAGCAGTGTATCTTGCCGTGCCGTACATAACTTTTTGCGGTTCACCGACACTTAACCCGCCTAAGGCATATCCGTCAAAACCAATATCAATGAGCGATTCAGCGCATTTTTTACGCAGATCGTTATAAAATCCGCCTTGCACTATACCAAAAAGAGCTCTACCTTGTGTATCTTTCCTGTGAAATTTTTTACATAAGTCCGCCCATTCTAAAGAAAGTTTCATAGAATTGCAAGTATAATCATAATCTGATGGATAAGGCACGCATTCATCAAATACCATTCTTATATCGCTTCCGAGTATATCCTGAATATTCATGGATTCCTCAGGGGTGATAAAATGGTATGAACCGTCAATATGCGATTGGAATTTTACCCCTTCTTTTGTTATTTCCCTGAGCCGCGACAAACTGAAAATCTGGAACCCGCCCGAATCCGTAAGGATAGGTTTGTTCCAGCCCATAAATTTATGCAGTCCGCCAGCCTTTTTTATAATATCAAGACCGGGGCGTAAATACAGATGGTAACAGTTGCTTAGAATAATTTCCGCTCCGAGTTCCTCAATTACCCTTGGAGTAAGCCCTTTTACCGTAGCCTGTGTGCCTACGGGCATAAATACCGGTGTTTGCACTTTACCGTGAGGCAGTTCTAAAACCCCTCGTCTCGCATTTGTTTTATTGTCTTTTTTAATCAGAGTAAATTTCATTTTTATTCATCTAAAATTAACATTGCGTCGCCGTAACTGTAAAATCTGTATTTTTCCCGTACGGCAACTTGGTACGCTTTCATTATCAGTTCTTTATCAGCAAGCGCACATATTAACATAAGCAGGGTGGATTTTGGAAGATGAAAATTGGTCAGCATGCTTTTTACTGTTTTAAATTTGTAACCCGGATATATAAATAGGTCGGTTTTGCCGTTTGATTGATTAATCTTACCGTTTTCATTCGCGATCGATTCTAAAGTCCTGACAACTGTTGTTCCCACAGGCAGAATTTTACCGCCTGCCTTAATATGAGAGTTTATTTTGTCCGCTGATTGAGAGCTGATACTAAAATATTCAAATTCCATTACGTGATCATATACGCATTGGCTTTTTACAGGAGCGAATGTACCCGGTCCGACATGTAACGTAAGGTCGGCAAAAGGAATATTTTTTTTATATAGTTTTTCTATGATTTTATTACTGAAATGCAGGCTCGCTGTCGGAGCGGCAACAGACCCTTCTTTGTCGGCGAAGATTGTCTGGTACCTTTTTTTATCCTCTTTGACCTGCTCTTTTGTAGCGTTATCTCGTTTGATGTAAGGCGGTAAAGGGGTAATGCCGAATTGGTGTGCGATGCTTATCGCATTGTCTCCTTCACTGAATTGAACGATTCGTTTTCCGTTTTGGGTTTTATGGAGAATTTTTACTGTTTTATCTGATTTATCAATGGTAACTAATGTGCCTTCAGGTATTTTTGCTGAAGGCTTAACCATGGCTAACCATTTGTTCTCTCCGGTTTGCCTGATAAGCAGAATTTCAACTTTGCCGCCTGTCTGCTTTTTTGCTTTTAACCGGGCGGGAAAAACTTTTGTATTGTTTATAACTATCATATAGTCAGACGATAAAACATCGGCTATGTCAATAAAGCTTAAGTGTTCCATAGTACGCGATTTTTTACGGATTACCATAAGGCGTGAGTTATGGCGTTCATTCATCGGAAATTGAGCTATAAGTTTTTCGGGTAAAGTGTAATCGAAATTCGATGTTTTCATTTTGTCAATAAATCCTTTTTATTACGCAAGAGGGATAATAATACTGCAGGATAAATTCCGCGCTTTTGCCTTGTTCGGCAAGTGTTTTCGCTCCGTATTGGCATAATCCTACTCCATGCCCCCAGCCTCTGCCGGTAAATTCATAAGCCGACGGCGTTTGCCGTACGGAAAAAATAGAACTTTTTATTTTGTTATACCCTAATATCTGCCTGAATTTATTAACCGGAATTTCTTTTTTCCTGCCTGGTTTGCCATATATAATTACTGTGCGGGTGCGCGGATAAAATTTGGCTTTTTTCCCAGTCGTGATATTTGATATCTCGTGCCACTTATAACCTGCTTGCTGAAATTTTTTTAATACGGCTTTTTTGGTAAATATTTGTTTCCACGCGAAATATCTGCTGTTACTGCAAAAAGTGCACCTAACCGGCTGGGGAACTTCTTGTGTTGTCGCCCAAACAGCGTTTGCTTCTTCTGTATAACCTCCGCAGACAGCATGAAAATAAGCGGGAAAAATTTTTGAATTAAAAAAACAACATTGACCGAAAGTTACATCTACCGTCCATGATGTTTTAGGGTGCTCGGAAGATAAACCTTTGTATTGCTGTAAATTGAGGTATATGTCGAATGCTCTGTTTTTATTCTGCAGCATATGGTAATAAGTAAATGTTCTGGCGGCAATGGCTTGGGCTTTTAACGCTTCATAATTCCATTTGTGTGATATTTCACTGGGAACTACGCTCTTTAAATATTCTTCTAAAGGTAGATAATTTACAGCTAAGATTTTGTTATTGCGTTCTATGAGTTTAAGGTCGCCTCGAAATAATCTGCCGTTAATAGAAAAAATTTTGTTTTGCCTAAGCTGAAAAAACAATTTCTTAGGAAATATTTTTTTGCCAACATGGACAATACCGGAAGAACAAAGGATTTTTTTATTGAATTGCCGTTTTTTAAGCACAACTTTGCCGGACGTTTCATCTATCAGACGGAATGGATAATTTATTTTTAATTCTATAGAAGATGTATTCGCAATAACCACACGCACAATTTGGCTTTGCTTTTTTATCCTCTTTGCCGAGGCGAAACAATTTGCGCAATGGAGAAATAATGTAAATATCAGCAGAAAAAAATATAAAAGATATAGTTTATTATTTGTTATCATCTGATTGCCGATAAGTTAGTGTTTATTGAAAAAATACATTAAAACGGTTAGAATAATGCTTATAATAATACAGGTAACAATTGGAAACGAAAAAGAAAAATTATCTTTTTTTATATAGATGTCGCCCGGCTGTCTGCATAGCCAGCCGAGCTTATCGGAAAAGTTAGCCAAAATTCATATGATAATT
>JAGGZS010000194.1 GCA_021161885.1 bacterium | reverse complement strand
TATTAAGATATGCTTAAATATTTATCCGGCTAAATTGTAAAGAGTAACAAGAATGAAAAAGTTTTTTTTAACAATATTGTTTTTATTATTAGGTATTCATTCATACGCTGAAACGTATTATGTCTCTTATTCCGAAGGCAATGACGCTAACAACGGGTTGTCTGCATCTAATGCTTTTAAGACCACCTCGCGCATTGAATGGCTGACGAAAACCGGAAATGACAAAATTCTTTTTAAACGAGGCGATAACTGGCTTGCGGAAGATTATCCCGTATATTTACGCGGCCCTACGGTTACGAATACAAAATTAGATTATTACGGCGCATACGGACAAGGTGAAATGCCTGTTTTAGGCAGGATAAACCTTACCAATAATTTAATATTAAATGGTCTGCATATAAAAGATGACGGAGGGGATGGAGACCGTTTTAAAACAGTTCTCTATAAAGTAAATAATGTAATAATACAAAATTGTTTTTTAGAAGGCGATAACGAGGGCAATACCCTCCAGATAGTTTCCTCAGGCAATATAATTATTCTTAACTGTATCATTACAGGCGGTAATGACGCTGCGGTAAGCATTGCCAACAGCCATGATGTGATTGTGCAGAATTCTCATTTAAGCGGTCGTTATAATGGTGTAGTGATTTTTAGGTCTGGTTATCAATATGAATGTTACAATAATTTGATTAGAAACAATACCTGCGTTTCATTAGCTGTAGGCGGAGGGGCGGCCATTGAACTCGGATGGGGCGGGATCAAAGAAAATATCGTTTACGGCAATATCTGTTACGGCAACAATTACGGATTATTTATAAGCGGGCATAATAATCTGGTATTCAATAATATTATTTGCGATATCGGTCATTACAACCTTGTCGTCGGTATTCGCCTGACAGGCGTAAAAGCTCCTAAATGGCAAAAAAAATGGGACTGCAGCAATAATTATCTCTATAACAATACAGTAGTTACTAAAGGTATAGCCCTTAATATCGACGGGAATTATCCGGGCGTGTATAACAATACTTTAATTAACAATATTTTTTATTCCCAAGCAAAAGCTCTCCTTTGGATTAGAAACAATGGACGAGATAATTTACGCAATTCAGTCAAAATGGATTATAATCTTTGGTATCATCCGTCAGGCTTGTTTAAAATCAGGTGGGGATACCCTAAGTATATGCAATACACATTCAAGGAATATAAAGCATTATCAGGACAAGATGCAAACGGCTTTTTTGCTGATCCTTTGCTTGATAAAGATTTTAAACCTTCAAGTTCCTCTAAATGTATAGATAACGGGTTAAAACTAAAAATATTTTCTTTTGATTTTAAAGGAAAAAAACGAATCGGAAAATGGGATATCGGCGCTTGCAGGTTTGATGATTAGAACGGCTTTTTGATAGACATAAGAAAAATAAGAAAAATTATTTTTTTAAAATTGCCATTGCACGATCTTTTATTTTGTAGAAAAATTTTGTGCCGTGCCGTTCACGTTCTATAAGCTCAAGATCGGTCATTCTTGAGACCGCTCCAGATCTTTGCGAGTACCAATATGATTTGCTTGTTTTGCGCAGAAGCTGTGGATGAACAAGGCTGCTTAAGGCTTTATCTAATGAATTGGGAGTATTCGCTCCGTTGAAAATATGCCCTAAAATTGTAATATGCGCGCAATATTCAACAGGAATCGAATATTTTATATGCGCTAGCAGAAAATCTATTTCTTCCTCGCTGAATTTCTGTTCTGGAAAATCTTGGGTTTCGTCAAGGATTGGGTTGTCCATATTTGCGAACCTGTAACCGTATTGGGTTAATGCAACAAGTGATTTTTTATGGTCGATTATGTTAATCAGTTTTAAATCAAACAATAAACCTGATATTTTGTTCAAAGGTTTTATTTGTCCGACAAAATGTTTAGCGTATCTTATTTTGCTTTTTTCGTTACCTTGCGCGTTTGAGGGGAAACCCGTAGATACGGCGTTTTCTTTAAGCAGCCTATGTGATCTATCGTGATCCGATAGGTAATCGCCGAGCTGAGCCGCTTTATCCGCGATAACTATGGCTGCTTCGTTTAAATTTAATCCTTTTTTATTGTTTTTTAGAAGACAAACTAACGCCCTGCAACTTGCTTTGACCGGTAAAAATGTATTGTATTGCCCTAATATCCATTTGCCTAATCCAATGTTGCCCCGATTGATTTTCGTTTTATACGCAGGGGCGTTTGGAAGCATTTTCATAGATTTTTTTTTAAAAATATCAGGTATCTCTTTTTTTACATTGTTTGATATTGTCGATAAGTTTTGGATACGGCGTAATCCATGAAAAACCAATGGATTTTTATTGTCCGTTTCAAATTCGTTATATAAAATTTTTAAATTTTCCAGAGCGCAGTTTACTAATTGTGAATAATCGTTATATTGCCCTGATTTAATGAAGCCGTCCATTATAGCTTTTATTTCTTGTGAACAGTTAAAACACATCAGCATATTTAATTCTCCTTTATTGTTGACAGTAAACAAATTTATAATATTTAACGTCATTTAATAAAAAAAGATTAAGTTTTAATAAAAAAATAAAAATTTTACGATAATTTTTCAATAGACGAACAAAC
>JAGGZS010000044.1 GCA_021161885.1 bacterium | reverse complement strand
ACTTTTGCAACAACCCCATTATGGAATAAAAATATATGGAATGAAATGATTGTCAAGCCGCATTGGTAATATTTTTTACAATACCTGCGGGCAAAGTAATGTTTGATGTATCAATGCAATGCTAATAGATAGTTAAATTAACCGACCTGTTTCTCGGTCCGTCAAATTCAGCGAAAAAAATACCCTGCCATCTACCGAGTACAAGCCTGAAATTATTTATTGCCGCGCTAACCGAAGACCCCGTTAAAGACGCCTTAATGTGTCCGGGCGAATTACCTTCCATATGGGTATAAGGCAAATTGTCAGGCACGATTTTTTTAAGGGCGTTAATGATATCCGACTTTACGCTCGGGTCGGCATTCTCGTTAATGGTAACCCCGGCAGTAGTATGCGGCACATAAACAAGACATATCCCCTGCTCGATATTACGGGCGGATATTTCCTTTTGCACCAAAGCTGTTATATCGATAAACTCGTTATGCGCGCTTGTGCGTAATGAAAATTTTAGGTGAATACAATCCATTTATCAGAAATATCCTAAGCGAGAAGCTGTCCGCCTTTAGCCCAGTTCTCACGTTCTACTTCATCAAAAACAATATAAACAGTGCTTTGAGGTTTACCGGCAACTTTCTCGAGTGTTTCGCTAAACTGCCGGGCTATTTGTTCTTTCTGTGATTTATCAAGTTTGCCGGCAACTTTGACATTAATGTACGGCATAGGCTACCTCCTTTTGATTTACTTATACGGTTTTTACAGGCAATGCGATATGCAATTTGCATTCTAATCCTTTATTAGAAAAAAAATTATATTCTCCCCCGTGATATTTTAAAAAGACATTTTCTTTCTTTATATCAATGATAATATTTTCAGCTGAAAATAAATTATATAATAAATTCGCTAAAGTTACAGCTTTTTCTACTCCGTCGCCACGGTTATAATTCACCACTTCATCGGGCTGGACGCATCTTTTACCGTCATATATGGATACATTATCCATATCCATAAGCCGGTTATAAATATCGTCCTGAGTTTTGCCTTTGGCAATTTCAATAGAAACAGGATTCCGTTCCATAGCGGCTTTTAAAAATGGCGCCCAATCACACATTGACATATCCCGGTAAACATAAAAAGCAAGGTCAACCATTTCGTTCTCAGACCTTTTGGTATTCAAATAAGATATAATTTCATCCCTTTGCATATGGGTAGAAACAGAAATTTTATCCAAATTATGATATTTTTTATCTGCGGAAGGAAGTTTAGGACATGTTATCAAAAAATCGCTCAATTCATCTATAAACTTTTCCGCGGAAGGGATAACTGGATTTAAAAATTCAATAAAACGCGCCATGCTTTTTTTATCACGAATACCAATAGAATTTTTATTGAGAAAATCATCAAGTTCATCGCATCTTATACGCCCCTCATAAGGGTACAAAGAAAAATCTTCGGGCGAAACTTCATCAAGCAGTTTTTCTCTGGTGTTATCATTAACCCTGAATTTGCTTCCGTGTTCGTAATGGAACAAAATTTCCGATTTTAAAAAACCAGGCGCGCCATGACAATCTTTACATATTTGAAAATATTTTTGGTACCCGCCTTTGAACCTTAAAAAATTTGCTACCTGCGATAACGAAATTTCCTCGAATAAATAGGTTTTAAGTTTATTAACGAACAAATCATACCTTTTTCTATTGATTGTCGCCTCTTCATACAACTGATGGATATATCCGCTTATATGAGATACAATTGTTACTTTCTCGTTTTTCAAAGCCCGCTGGGCTTTCATAGATATTTCACTTCCGTTAAACCACATATTTTTTGTAACTATCCGCCTGTTGTTAGTTATTACGCCCCCGTTTAAATCCAAAAAATTTTGGGAATGCAGAGGTGTTAAAATCATATACATATCTTCAAGCGCTATATTGCAGACAATAAACGCCGCGGCAACGTAAAGAGCCGCCAATGACACGCATTCTCCGGCACCGGTTTTATACCTTTTTTTATACTTAAACGCATCCATTGCCTCAACGGTTTCTGTTTTCCAGTAAGGTATTATGTCGCAGTTGTATTTATCAAGACCGAAATGCCTGCGGATATCCAAATCAAAATAATATTTATCGCCTGTATAACCGAAAAGGGCGTTGGCGTCTTCTATTTCTTCCTTAGATAAATACGGAGCAAACCTTTTTAGCTCTTTATCTTTATGAATCAAGCCCCAAGTATTCAAGTCGAGATTAAACTCGTATTCATCCATGATAAACTGTTTAAGACGCATTAATTTTCTATACGGCATTTTCCCTTCAACTTTTTTAAAACAATCCCTTTCACGCCATTTCCATATGGCAGGCGACATAATATTCGCCAGAACAAGCCCGTACATCAAATCAGGAAAAACAAATATTTCCATATCAGATAATGTTATTGCGGAAGAATATTTTTCCAAATCCATTTTTATATCCTGCTAATAAAAAAAAATTTAAAAGATTATGGGACTGTTGCGGAATAAAAAAAGCCTTGAAAATTTCTTTTAGCATCGAATGATTTTTTATGGCTCTATTTGAGATCGTCGCTTTTAGAGGTATTTTTGAATATCTATTTTTTGGTGTTTTCTT
>JAGGZS010000248.1 GCA_021161885.1 bacterium | reverse complement strand
GACTTATCCAATTTATTCTGGTTAAACAAGTAAACTGCCTGGCCGGTAAGCAAAGGGATAGACGGTTCAGCTGATTGGGCTGAAATAGATAAATTACAACAACATAATGTAATACAGATGATTAATAATAAGTTTTTTGTAGTTTTCATTAATTAATTCACTTTATCTGTTATTAATATAATAGTTTATCACGGTGAAAAAAGTTCTAATATTAAACGTCCGTTATATTTGCCTTTTACTGATGTAGGACCTATCTCAACAGCTAAGTAAAAATCGAACGGGTCAGGCTGAGAAGAAAGCTGAAAATCCCCTGTTGTGTTGGTAGGATTCAAAAATTGCCCGTCATATTGGAATTGTCCCACAGCGCGCCGCCAAGTGTCATTTTCTGTTGTCATATCTACATAATCAGGGATGTTGAGCCATGCTTTTCTGTCGTGGTCATACACAGGATGGCCAGGGGTGCTTTCATCAAGAAGCACACCTTTCCAGAATATATCGTTATCAACAGGGGGCGGTCCTTGTATTGTCGCATCCCAACCAGTGTTATGTGCTTCAGGTCCCCAGTTAAGAACCCAGAATTTAAGCCTAATTGTATATTTGCCGGATGAATGGACAAGACCGCCGGGACTTAGCTGCTTTACCGTACCTTTTAAGCCCTTGAATTTATTAGCGTTGTCCGTATAAACACGTAGTGACCAAGGCTGTATATTACCGAGCCGATCAGGATAAAATATTTTATATCTGACTTTTACAGGAATGGGGTACATAAATCTTCCTTCATGCAGTGTGCCCATATTTAATATAGATGGATGACAGTTAAGCGCTTCACCGGGAGTGCCTATTGTAATGGGATTTAACCCGTAAACCCGTATAGCCATACTGTCGTCGGCTGTCCTGAATAAGGCAAAACTTACCGAATATGTCCCTTCTTCATGCGGTACTATAATATCAAAACTGATAGATTTGCTCTCCTTGCGGTTAAACCTGAAAATTGGGACGGGAACAGGAGGATATAACTCAAACGTGGCATCTCCATGCACGGTCATAAAAGCCGCTGGATAAAAGTCGTCAAAAAGAAACGGGCCGTTGTATATAAGTCGAAGAGTTATTGTGATACGTTCACCGGGTAAGGCGGTTTTTTTAAAATATTGTGAAATTTCCTTGAAGTCTGCTTGGGCATACGCATAAAAAACAGAAACCAGTTGAATTATTAATATCAATAATAATAAGTGAAATATTTTTTTCATTTTATCAGAAACCCTTTTTCGTCTACTGAAAAATTCTTTTCGGATTGTAAAATTATTTCATCACCTAAATCGAGCGTTATTATAGCGTTATAAGCCCCTGGTTTTGCGGGAGCCTCACAGAAAACAGGAATTTTTTCATTGAATCCGGGAAAAATAGGAAGAGTTTTTCCCGCGGATATAGTGTCAATTATGCTCCCTTTGCCGTCGAGAATAAGGATAGACCCTTTAGCGCGAATATGTTTAGTGCCGGTATTTTGGAAATCAATACTGAATTTGATTTGATTCTTAGTGTTTTTAGCGTTTTGGAGAATTAAATCTTCAGTTAACATATCTTCTATTTTAACTGAGTTAATTAAACCTTTTATCTCAACACTGTCTTTTATAAATAAGTAAATAGGAATAGAGCGGCGGTAAATAAGATTAACTTCAAAATCCATTAATTTTTTTTTGGCGTCATTATCGAGTAAAGTATCATTTTTAACAGAAGCGGATTGATCAAAAAGTATACATGAGGCATATTCACCTTGAATTCCTTGGGGAACATTTATTGTAAATGATATTTTTTTGGATTCTCCGGGATTTATCATGATTTCTTTCAAGTCGGGAACTATCCAAGATTGGCATGATTTTAAAACATCCGACGGCTTTTTGCCTGAAGGAGGAGTTGAGTTTTTAGATAACATAAACCGATATTTACCGGTTGAAACAGATATTGCAATAATATCGTGTGTCCTATTGGTAAGTTCCAGCGATGCCGCGGTTTGTTTGCCTTCAACAACAGTTATTTCAAGTTTTGATGGATCAACATCAACAGCTTTAGCATTTACCGCAATTAATAATACACAAACTGATATAAAAACAGTTACTAACTTTTTAAAGAAAAATTTTCTCATAATATATCTCATGGCTCGCTTATTATTTCAAAGATTAATTTGGTTGAATATTTCCCGTATGGAGTGCGGACTGTTTCGCGTAAACCTTTCGGTAACCTTACGGCTAATTGGATTTTAAACGGTGTCGGTATAGTTATGTCTCCGTAATCGTTATCATCGTCTGTGAACAGAATCCCGTCATGACCTGCTACCCATGAGGCGTTCCTCGGGTCTAATCCGCATATTACTGATTCCCTAATTAATGTTTCAGGTAACTGAGCGCCTGCGCCTAAATCCCGTACGGCATAATAAGATGTATAATTCGGGTTATTAATATCAGGGATATAAACCCATTCTTCACCTGTGTTAGGTGATTTGAACTGCAGCGGAACAGAACCTCCGCCTTCACGAATCATTCCTTGAGGAATCTCCTGGGTTTTTATAGCGCCGGCAGTCTGAAGATAATTTTTGTTGTCGGTATAGACACGCAGTATCCATGGGTACGGCTCGTTGCATGCGCCGTCAACTACTATATAACCTATTTCATTTAAACCGGCTTTGTTGGCGATGGCTGATATAACGCCTTTAAGTTTATAGCCTCCAAACGAAGCGATACTACAGGTAATATATACTTCACTTGTCGTATTCGCACTGCTTGTCTGGGGGCTAAATATGGATAGAAAAATAAATAAAATAGATATGAATTTTGCAAAGTTACGCATAGAAAAAATCTCCAAAAAAGTTATGTTAATTTTTACAAAAAATTTTTTTAACGGGTATTTTGCGGATAAAAATCAAGTCGGAT
>JAGGZS010000341.1 GCA_021161885.1 bacterium | reverse complement strand
TTAATACGGTTATTTTTATTTATCCTTAAAATCTACAAAAATGTCAAATTGTTTTATCGTAAAAATTATTTTTTATAAACATATGTCTTTATTTTTTTAATCTTCACATTATTATTATAATAAGCTATGATTTACATTATAGACTTTGTTTGTTAAGTTTTATTATAGAAATTAACTGTATTTTGGATTATTAACCGGGAGAGAATTATGAAAAAATTATTTTTTTTATCGGCTTTTTGTGTAATGTTTGTTATCTCAAGCTTAACTTATGCGGATAACATTGATGATGCCCTAAAAAAGTTAAAAACCGGCGACGAAGATACTCGTAAGGAAACAGCTGAATATCTTGGAAGTGTCGGCGATGAACGGGTAGTAAAAGCCCTTATGGAAGCTATGAGCGATCCGTCAGATGATGTACGCGAAAAAGCGGCTAAAGCTTTAGGCAAAGTCGGCGGTCCTGAATGCACCCCTCTTTTAATCAGGGCGTTGCAGGATGACAAAATCGGCGTGCGCAGTTGCGCTGTTAAATCGCTCGGCAAGGTCGGCGACGCAACCGCTATAGATGCGCTGCAGGAAGTCGCGGCATCAACTTGGAATCCATTATTAAGCCAATCGGCTTCAAAATCTATTATGCAAATAAAAGGCAGAAAGCCAAAAGAATAAATTTACCAATATTTGACTGATTCAAATTTAAAGATTGCTAAGCCCTTTTTAATACTAACGGCTTACGGCAAATAATCAGATGTTTAAATTTTTCAGCAATCTCAAGTGTTGTTTCTATTCAGGTTGATATTTTAGTTGTTTGACGGTTGTCATAGTAACAACTAATTTTTGGATATGTTCATTAATAAAAGGCATAAGTTTGTCTATATTGTCCTGCGAGTCGATTATTTCGATAATAATCGGTAAATCTTCAGCTAACCTAAGAAGTTTTGCGCTGTGAATAGATTTGTTAGCGCAATATCCCATAATTCCTTTAAATACTGTTGCTCCAGATAAACCTAATTTTTTTGCCTCGAATACTATTTGTTCGTATAGCGGTTTATGGTGAAACGATTCTTCTTCATCTAAAATAATTTTTAATAAAATTCCTTCTTGCGATGTTGTCATGGCAACCTCACTTATCTAATTAAGTTGATAATAAAAGACGCTGTTAAAAGTCCTGAAAACGCAAAAGCTATACCGCCCAATGTACTTATTAAAATATTCACCGAAAGCAGGAAGAATTCAGCTTCCTGCAAAAGAAAAACAGTTTCAATGGCGTATGTGGAAAAAGTCGTAAAAGCGCCCAGCAAACCAATGGTAATGAATGTTTTCAAATAAGGCGATATCATAATTTCCTGAGCTATCTGCCAGATAAATCCTAAAAGAAAACAGCCCATAAGATTGACCGCAAGTGTGCCCCACGGGAAAGCAGAGGAAATGAGTTTATAAGCTAAACCGGATACAATATAGCGCATAACCGCCCCTAACGCCCCGCCCATGGCTATAGAGATTAATATAAAAAATTTATGCTGAGTCATTTTTCACCTTATTTATTATCGAATTTTTGCCATATTTCAGCCACAATGCTTGCCGTAAAAATGCAGACAAAAACAAAAGCCGCAGCGGGTATAGCGCTTTGTTGACCGAAATGTTTAAGGGCAAGAACTGTGCCCATCCCCGCGTTCTGCATACCTATTTCAATGCTTAATGTACGTTTTCGTTTTTTATCCATCCGAAATAATATTCCCGCGATGTAGCCCATACTCATCCCGAATATATTTAATATGATTACAGCAAAAAGAACTATCCCTGTAATCATAATGAGATAATTTTTGTTCAAGGCGATAACGAGCGAACAGATAAAAACTATAAAAGTAACCGATATCGCCGGACATATCTCTATAAATTTTTCGATCTTATGCCCGAATTTGTCTCTAATCCAAAAACCGGCAATCAATGGCAGAACCACCATTTTTATTACACTTAAAAAAAGTCCCCAAAAAGGCACGTCCATAATGGAGTTGGCTAACAGATAAATTAAAGTAGGTGTAATAATCGGAGTCAGCAACGTGGAAACAGTAGTCAGACTGACCGAATAAGCCGTATCCGCTCCGGCGATATAACAAATCACATTGCTTGCCATAGCTCCCGGCGCACAACCGGTGATTATTAATCCTAACGCTATCGGTGCGGGCAGGCTGAAAATTTTTGAGATAAAAAAAGCGCCGAGCGGCATAATCGTAAACTGGGCAAGTGAACCTAAAAAAACGATTAAAGGCGTTTTTGCGATATGTTGTATTTCCTGTTTATTCAAAACTGCCCCGATGCCTAACATAGTTATGGAAAAAAACAGTTCCATATAAAGACGTAACGGTGTGAACAAAAAAGGGAAATTAAAGGCAAGTACCGCTCCGACAATAACCCATATAACAAAATATTTCGTATAAAATTTTAAAATTTTATTAAACATAGCATACAATTTTGATTAATTCGGTTTATTTTTTTTAAGTGCTTTTTTAGGAAACAGCCTTAAAGCAGGAGTCTTAAAAATAGCTTTTATAATTTCATTTTTATTGATTTTTGATTTTCCGTATTTTCTGTTTTTAAAAATTATAGGAATTTCTTTAAACACGGTATTTTGGCGTTTGCAGTAATAAAGAATTTCTTCAAGAAAACTGTATCCGTTGGAAGTTATTTTAGTTAAATTAATATTTTCAAGCACACGGCGGTTATAGCAACGGTATCCGCTGGTGCAGTCGTTGACAGGTACGCTGAGGATTAATCTTGAATATATATTAGCGCAGAAACTTAATATTTTTCTGTGAATACCCCAGTTGCGAGTTCCGCCTCCCTTGATATATCGCGAACCTATAATTACATCAGCGTTATCTGTCTGTTCAAGCATTTGGCTGATATGGCACGGATGATGTGAAAAATCGGCGTCCATAGATATAAAGCAGTCGAAACTTTTATTTGCCAACCCCCATGTAAACCCTTCTATAAAAGCTGAACCATAACCTAATTTTCCTTTCCTTTGGAGTAAATGGACGGTTTGGTCTTTTTTATATATGTCCATCACTATTTTGCCTGTCCCGTCGGGCGAATTATCGTCTACGACAAGGATATTGAATCGCGGATTTATTTTGTGTATCTCTAAAATCAGGTTTTCTATGTTTTCGGCTTCATTATATGTAGCGATTATAACTAATACGCGAGATTCTTTATTATTGCTTGTAGGCATTCAATAATATTCCTGATATAAAAATGTTTGAAATTTCAAAGTTCATTCAAAAACCATTAATTTTTTCTTTATATCATAAATACCATAAAAAAAAAATTTGTAAAATGAAAACAGGCAAAAAAAGACCGCTTTACGAATATGCTTGAATAAAGCGGTCTATGAAATTTTTATAATGTTATTAACTAAATATTAATATTGCGCTCCGCATTTATAATAACGTGATCCTACAAGATTAAAATCTCCTGCCGGCATATCCGGATCAACATTTTTATCGAAAAACGATACCATACCCTCAGCCGCATGGACTTCTATATCGTTAAGAGCATCGCCGTCAACAGGGTTCCATGGATCATTTATTTTTTTTTTCCAGTAAATTGTGAAATTCTGGGCATTTTGCATTTCCCAGAAAACGAGCATACCCTTGTCAACACCTTCTGTCGCGGTTTCTATGCTATAACACGCTACGGTAGGCAAAACCACCTCAGGACCGGCTGTAGGCGTCATATTCTCTAATGCTACTGAGTTCCAGTCGCTCGGACCGTCAGAAGCCGTATTATTTTCGTCAGTATCTACAGGCACCCCCTGACCGTCTACTTTTCGCGCAAAACCCCATTGAGCAGGCACGCTTTCCAAAACAGGCGCCTCAGTATCCGGTTCTGGTCCGGCATAAAATCCATCTACGTCAAGTTGCGCAGGGTTTATTGGGTCAATAAGATCGCCATTGCCATCATAATAAATGCCGTACATAATTGCGTCCTTAACTTCATTATCAACTTTTATCCTTACTCCTCGTGTAGGGCTAGTTGCGGCAGTCCAAGCATTTGGCGCATTAAACATTCTTCCACCCTCGTAAACCATATTCGGAGTTATTGAATTACTGCCGATTTCTACTGAAACCGTATTTGCAATAAGAAAATAATCGTTTGCTTTAATAATACTGTTTCCTGTTGTAATCATAGAACTTAAATCTATGTTTATAGACATACCTCCTCCTACCCAGACAGTTTGACTGGAAGACTCTATTGTTACGGAAGTAGTTGACAGATCAATATCCTGATCTGAAGTATTGTATATTTCTATCCACTGGTTCGCTCCATTGTAAGCACCTGAATTATAATATATTTCACTTATAAGCAAAGAATCGGAAATACAATAACCCGGAGCGGTTATAATAAAAAACGAGACAATCATTGAGAAAAAGATAAATAAAAATCTACATTTCATTGTGTTGAAACCTCCATTAACAATTTATTATATTTTTTTTGTTTATTTCGCCTATTTTATTATAACACAAAAATTTGAATATAATTACATCTTCTTTAACATTTTTACATTCGTTATTTATACTATAGCACACTTTACGAAAAAAATCAAAACCAAACAAAATTTTTCTGTGTCATTCCTAATAAACAACCTGATATTGATTATTTTACCACACAATTTATCTTAAATAATTTTTTAACAGCTTCATGTTTTGCGCAACAGCGCACTCAATTTGATATGAAAAACCCGTTTCTTTCGCATAAGCGAGACTTAGGCTTTTTTATTCTATTTAAATAAAAAAAATAAGTTCGTTAAGTATTTAAAGT
>JAGGZS010000291.1 GCA_021161885.1 bacterium | reverse complement strand
ATCCCTTTCTGCCGGCTCGATAACAATAATCGGTTTCCTCAATAAAAAAGAAATAATCCTCGTCGAGCAACCCTATATCATCGATACAAGAACGGCTTATCACAAAACAAGCGCCTATCACCGAATCAACTTCAACAGGGTTGTCAAAATTTCTAAGTTTACCGTAAAATTTGCGCGGGAACATCCGTTTTAATAAACTTTTATTAAAAATTTCAAACAATAATGATGGATAATTATCGAAAGAATTTTGTTTACGCCCGTCCTTGTACATCAACTGCCCGCCGGATATTCCGGCTTTTTTATTTGAATCCATATAATCAACCAACTGGCATACAGCGTTCTTTTGAAGAAGCGTATCGGTATTTAAAAGGAGTACGTATTTACCGCAAGAAACGCGTATCCCTTTATTTACCGCTCTCGCAAACCCTAAATTTTTTGAATTTTTGATTAAGGTTACATCAGGGAAAGAAGTTTCAACCAGTTTAACGCTTTCATCGGATGAAGCGTTATCAACAACAATAATTTCAAATTTTTTCCTATTTACCGTCTGAAAAATTGAATTTATGCAATTTTCAAGAAGCCCGGCGGTATTCCAATTAACAATAACAAAAGATACATCCATAAAAAAGCCATATCCTAATACGCGTTTTTATGCGCGAAAAAAGTCATCAATATAATTTTCAGATCAAGTAAAAGCGACCAATTTTCTATATAATATAAGTCATATTTAATTCTATCTTCGAGCGAAGTATTGCCTCTTAATCCATTTACCTGAGCCCATCCTGTTATACCGGATTTGACCCTATGGCGGCTCATATAATTGGGGATTTTTTCTTTAAATTTTTTGACAAAAAAAGGACGTTCAGGCCTTGGTCCGACAAGGCTCATATCTCCTTGAAACACATTATATAATTGAGGCAGTTCATCAAGGTTGGTACGCCTTAAAAAATCGCCTATTTTGGTTTTTCGATCATCTTTTTCGCTTGCCCAGACCGGTCCGGTTTTATCTTCCGCGCCAACTTTCATTGTCCTGAACTTGTACATAAAAAATTCTTTGCCGTCAATGCCCATGCGTTTCTGTTTATAAAAAACAGTACCTTGAGAACTTTTCTTTACCAACACCGCTATAAACAACAACAATGGACTAAGAACAATCAAGCCTATAGCGGATAATAACGTATCAAAAAAACGTTTGACAAAATACCAACCGGAAAGAAGCGGTGAATCTTTTAAACTTAAAAACGGTATACCCTCTATCTCCTGCACTATAATTTTGCTAAAGACTATCTCCATAATGTCAGGCAGGATACGGAATTTAACTATTTCTTTTTCGCACTGCATAATAATGCGCATAACCGCATTATGAGAGACTGAAGGCAAGGCGACTATTACTTCCTCAATCCCATATTGTTTTATTTTTTCAGAGATTTGATTTGTATTGCCAAGCAGTAATTCTTTATATTCAAAATTTTCATTTATATCTTCATTTTCACAATATAAAAAACCGGCAGGTTTAAAACCAAGAGCAGGTTTATTTTTTAGGATATTAAAAAATTTAACCGCGGCAGAACCTGTACCGACAATCAAAACATTTTTAAGAAGATACCCGTTTATCCGCAGTTTAGCCTGCAAAGACCGGACTAAAAATTTTTCTATTATTAACGCGGCTATCATAATCAAAAACGCCGCAAGCATTACTCCGCGCGAATACTGGAACTGGCGATACAGAAAAGTAGCCGACATAACAACTAAACTGCCAACCATAATACCTTTAAGCAATTTATATATCTCACCCAAATGAAACGGATCTATTTTCGGTTTATAAATACCGAAGCGCTCAAAAATTATTACGTACAAAATCCCTATGGGAAAAACTATCTTCACATAGGCGCTTAAAGGCTGTAACCCTAAAGGAGCGTGGAATACTGTATAAAAGCGTATATAATAAGCGCCTAAAAAAGTAAAAACAATAACTACAAAATCCAAACTCGTCAGCAAAGCTGAAAACAAAGTGTGTTCATGGCGTTTAAAACTTTTCCACATACCAAATTCCTGCTATTTAAAAACCAATTTTTTATAAAATTTTTCTATAGACTCAAAAACAGTTTCATTGTCAAACCAGCTGACAGATTGATTAGCCGATTCAGCCAATTCCCGAGCATCCTGTCGCAACAAAAGATTGACCCCGTCAACCATCTCCGCGATACAATAAGGTTCGTCCACTATAAACCCTGTTTCACCGTGTTTTACCAACTCCCCCGCGCCGTTACAGCGTGTTGTTATCACAGGCAATCCACATGACAACGCCTCCAATACAACAAGCGAGCACGGATCATAAAAAGTCGGCTGTACCAATATATCCGCCGCGGAATAATAATCTTCTATTTTATCAATAGATTCAAGAAAAACGCAACAATCTTTCACGCCTAATTTATCTGCCAGCCTTTTATATTTTGCCGCTTTAGCGCTGCCTATAATGCACGCCATAATATTTTCGCCCTTAAATCTGCTAATCAATTCTAAAAAATAACGCAATCCTTTCAGTTTAAAATTATGTCCCGCAAAAAGCAATATTTTGGTCTGGCTGTTTACGGCATTAAATTTTTTCCGGATTATATCGCGCCTGTTTCGCCTGACATCAAGAGAAAACCGTTTTCTGTCGACCCCGTTATAAATAAGATGAATTTTGGAATCGCTGACTTTATAATATTTTTTAAGATCAGATATCACCGTTTTAGATATAGCCAGTATCTGCGGCTGTTTTTTTTTGTGGAACTGAAGCCATTCGATTATGAAAAACAACGGCTGTTTAGGGTCTAAAAACCGAAAAAAAGCATAAAAACTTCTTATAATTTTTGATGGGCTGAACGCTTTGATGTTCTGCCTGAAAGATGCCCGATGAGAACCGCCGTGAGGCTGAAACACGTTCATCGTCAAATTTTTCCCAAGAACCTGAACTATATGAAAACCACCAGAACATTTTTTGATTTCTCTTGATGACATAACAACGAACGACAACGATTTAAGCCACCTGAACCAACCCAATACCTTAACTTTATGGAATACAAAATTAGGTTCCGGCTGAACGGACGTTTCTCCATCCATAGAAAAAACATGCACTTCATGCCCGCGACAAAGCAAATATTTAACGAGATTATAAAGATACCTCTCCGCCCCGCCCCTTTGAGGCTCAAAATGATCTATATTAAACGCGATTTTAAGTTGATGCGGTTTTGGTTTCAGCTTTGGCTCTGTCATGCGAACTGATCCCATGAGGTAATATTCTTACGTTTTAATACTTTAGGGATATGTTTTCTTATGCGATCGGTTTTTTTCAATATTTTCAATATCATTTTTCTTTGATTTTTACTGAATTTTTTTACTTCAAAATATAATTTCATAAACCTTAACCTATCTTTATCTGATACACAACCGTAATCGGAAGTAAAATTAAGCTGTGCAATATCTTTAACTGCCCATCGTTGTTTCAAGAATTTAAGTTTTGCCACTCTCTGAAGATCAATCAGGTAAAAAACCGGATCGTTTATATCGGTCAACCCCTCAGACTGAACTAAAATATGCCCTGTATAAAAATCTTTATGGCAATAATTATTTTGATGCAGAGACTTAGCAATAGCGGCTATCTGCGCGATGAAGTCAAACCGTTTTAAAAAATCATTAGGCAAACCGCCGTTTTTCAGAATCTGCTCTAACGATTCGCTGTTAGATATTTCAAGGGTAACCATAACAGAGCTTGCATTATATTCATCATACCCCCATAAGACAGGGACAGGAACGTTTATCTCCAAATCGCTGCATAGCAGATGATTAATCCACTCCTGCCTTGCATGGCAGATTATTTTTTTATTTTCCTTAACCGATAATTTTTTCTTTGCCGGAAAATGTTTTTTGATAAACATCCGTTTGTTATCCAAAAAAAAAGTTTCAACTGTCCTGCCAGGGTTATCGGTAAATTTGCGCCCATCGGTTTTAAATCCGAAAATATCGCTAAAAGAGTTTATCCCATTTTTCAGCAAACAACTTACATAATTTTCATTGACGAATAAATGCCCCTGCCTATCCTCATCGATTATCTCCCTTACCAATACGCCTTTAGAAAGGCTTCGCCGTTTTGACAGTTTACATAAACGTCTTTTAAAAGCACGCTGCCATTTTTGTTTATCTTTTTTGCCTTTAAAATATTTTTTTATAATAACTTTTATTTCGCTCTCGGATAAAATATTGTTCGCGGAAAAAACAAGAGCCGCCAAATCTTTAACACAGTTATTTATCGATATTTTCCTTTTTTTCCGCATTCTGTGTAAATCAAGCAGAACAAAGCGCACATAGTTTTCTTTCAACGCCAAGATGTCAACAAAAATATGTTTGATATACAAATCGGGATACGATATATCCACAAAATGCAGCTTTTTGACTAACTCGCTTAAGGCATCTATTATTTGCGGGCGGTGAGTTTGGTCGGAATAATGC
>JAGGZS010000151.1 GCA_021161885.1 bacterium | reverse complement strand
TGTTAAGGGATTTCTTTGTTTTTCAATATATTTTCATAGGAGACAAAAATGAAAGTAGTCCTGATATCCCATAGCTACATACCTGAAATAAACCAACAGAAGTTAGAAAAAATTTCTGAGTACAATGACGTAGACTTGTACCTTATTACCCCTCAAAAGTGGAAGCATAAATTAAAAACTTATTCAATTGAATATCCACAAACTAAAAACTATGAGATGATACCAAAAAGAACTCTCATGACTATAAAAGGTCGCCTTTATTTCTTTCCATCCCTCACTAAAGAAATTCGTGAAATAAAGCCAGATATCATCCATATAGAAGAGGAGCCATGGTCTCTTTCATGCTTCCAGGCTATGAGGGCTAAAAAAATTTCAAAAAGCAAAACTCTTTTTTTCACCTGGGAGAATATCTATAAGAACTTCTTTTTCCCATTCTCTCTTATTGAGAAATATAATTTAAAACATGCGGATTTTGCTATTACAGGAAATCAAGATGCAAAAGAGATACTGAAAAAGAAAGGATTTCAAAAGTCAATAGAAGTTCTTCCTCAATTAGGAGTGGATCCAGAGATATTTAAAAAACAAGATGCATCCCATTTAAATGAAAGATTAAACCTTAACAGCTTTGTTATAGGATTTATAGGTCGTTTAGTCTGGGAAAAGGGGTTGTTAACCTTAATTGAAGCAGCTTCCAAACTTGACCAGCAAGATTATAATATTCTTATCGTTGGCAGAGGAAAGCTTAAAGCTGACATCATCAATCTTGCCGAGAAACTCGGAATAAGCAACAAAATAAGGTTTGTAGATACGGTTCCCCATTCTGAAGTCCCGGATTATTTAAATTGCATGGATGTTTTGGTTTTACCCTCTGTTACCACAAAAAAATGGAAAGAACAATTTGGTCATGTCTTAATTGAAGCAATGGCTTGCGAAGTTCCAGTAATCGGGTCGAATTCAGGTGAAATTCCGAAGGTCATTGGAGATGCTGGTCTTGTTTTTCAAGAAAAGAATGCTAAAGATCTATCAGAGAAATTATCCACTATCATACAAGATGAAAAATTACGGCGAAAGCTTGCTAAAGAAGGAAGAAAACAGATTTTGGAAAATTATACATGGAAAAGAATTGCCGGTGATACTCATAAGGTCTATCAGCATCTTATCAACTACTGAAGGAAGGGATTGAGTGGCTGAAGAAAATTACCTGGACAAATCTTTAAGGAAGATAGCAAAAGGAGCGGGGTTAGGTTTCACAGGTACTATGATAGGTATGGCATTTGGTTACTTCTCAAGGATCGTCATTGCCAGGTTCCTGGGTCCGGGGGATTACGGTTTAGTTTCCCTTGGTGTTTCTGCATTCACCATAGCATCTACTTTTTCGTTAATGGGTCTACCCAGTGGAGTCATAAGATACATCTCATTTTACAAAGGAAAAGAGGATGAAGGAAGGATAAAAGGCACAATTATTTCTGCTATAAAGATGAGCGTTCCTCTCGGTATCATTTTGACAGTTCTTATTTTCTTTGGTGCAGATTTGATCTCTATTCACATATTTCATGAACCCAATCTGACACCTGTTCTACGAATTTTTTCAATCGCAATTCCTTTTTGGGTGTTGGCACAGATTTGTTTAGGCGCGACTATAGGTTTTCAGGATTTGAGATACAATGTTTATGTACTGCACTTATTCCAGAACTCATTTAAACTGATAGCAATTGTTATTCTTCTCTGGTTGGGATTTGGCGTCATTGGTGCAAGTTTTGGGTGGGTTCTCGCAATAGTTGGGATGCCATTCCTTGCTTTTTATTTTCTTGAAAATAAAGTTTTTCCTATTTTTAACACCAAAATCAAGTCCGTTGCAATGGAAAAAGAACTTTTTTTATTTTCTTTTCCTTTGATTTTCGTTGGTATGGCTGGATTAATTACAGGTTGGACTGACACGATCATGCTTGGATATTTTTCAACAACAGAAGCGGTAGGGATATATAATGCAGTTCAACCCACAGCTCGATTAATGCTGGTCGCACTTTCATCATTTGGCGTAATTTTCACACCGGTTATTTCTGAGCTTTATGCAAGGAATAAATATGAGGATTTGAAAAATAGTTATAGTGTAGTTACAAAATGGATTTTAGCTCTTGTTTTCCCTGCTTTTCTTTTAATGGCACTTTTTTCAAAACCAATCATTGAAATTATGTTTGGTCCAGATTACATTGAAGGAGCAATGGCATTAGGTATTTTAGCTTTTGGTTTTTTAGTAATTTCTGCAATAGGACCAGCCAGCTCAGTTTTACATGCTTTAGGAAGAACAAAAGTTATCATGGGATGCAGTTTTATCGGTGCTGCTGCAAACGTTGTATTAAATCTTCTTCTGATACCACCTTATGGAATAAACGGTGCAGCCATAGCAACTGCTTTCTCATTGGTATTGATGCATGCCTTTCTCTTATTTTTCGTCAATCGAATTGGAAAGATTCAACCTTTCCGCACGAGTTTTTTAAAACCGATCTTCGCATCCGCAATAGCAGTTTTTCTCGTTTATGGAATGACAAAATATTTAATTGGAGTTTCTTTTTTCATTTTGATTGTGATGTTTTTTGTTTTTGTGATAATTTATTTTCTGTTAGTCCTTCTTTTTAAAAGCTTTGAAGAAGAGGATTTGATGATTATGAAAGCAATAGATGAAAGACTGGGAACAAAGACGGATTTGCCCAGGAAGATAATAAAAAGATTCTTGTAATGCTATCGAGATTTCATTCCATAATAAAAATCTCCTAAC
>JAGGZS010000119.1 GCA_021161885.1 bacterium | reverse complement strand
ATTAATCCAAAAATAAAAACAGAAACAACCCCTTGATATCCTGTTAAACCCATATTCACACCTAAAAACATTCGATGACACACATATAACTCCAGACTGATTACACCTATCCGAGCAATAACATCTGAAAAGTGTTTTAATTTTAAAACATAAAAACTGAATATGCTAAAAAATATTATTCCGGCAACTGCGGTTAAAATTTTAATGATCATCATATTTATTCTATTAATCATCCATATTTGTTCAGCATTTCTATAAATAAATTTTGCAGGCCAACCATCGACAAAAGGATAATGGCTAGAAAACATCAAAAAAGTTAATAAAGAAAATACGGCAATAATAACTGTACGTTTATTTGATAATAATAAAATCTGTTTTGAATAATGAGCTACGCTATAACCCAAAATCAAAAATATAAAAAGTCTACCTATACGTGATAACCCTAAAATATGAATCGGCGTAAACGCAAGGCTAAGGATAACAATTGGAATCCATACTATTTTGCCAATTAACCGTTCTAAATACTTGCCTGCAAAAAAAATAATATAGCAAAGAAACAGCACCCATAAAAACCAGAGTCCTCCAGGATGTAAAAAAGTATCTATAACAAATGATGATAAACCAGCATTGTAATCATGAAACCTTAATCCGGTAAATTCAAAACTGGACATAAAATACTCAATAAATATCCAAAGAATAAAAGGAATAACAAGTCTCTCAAATTTTGATTTTAAAAAAGACAATTTTAGAGGTTTGTCTTTTGTCTTAAAAAGTAGGACACCACTAATAAAAACAAAAAACGGCATATGAAAGGAGTAAATTAATTTAAATAATTCGTTATAAATATAATCAGAATCAACTCTTTGAATAGCATGCCCAAGGATAACAGCAAGTATGCCGATTCCTTTTAAAACATCTAAAGATTTATTTCTTTTGGCTACCATTATATACTTTTATCAATTATTCAAATATTTAGTTCGGATTTTACGTTTAACCTCAATAATAAACGCTTATTTAGTCTACCCATGCAATAGGTGAGTAAAGATAAACTATTTATTTTAGAATAGTTCCTTTTACTTCCCATGCTGACATCAACATCACTCCATATTTCTTTTTTTTGCTCTATCACCGCGTGGGCAGCTGTATTTTTTAGTATGCATTGCTTTAGTTTTACCTTCTCAAGATTTTTAAACATCTGTTCTGTAAAAGCCGCCAGTCCATTATTTTCAATATCCGTAATTCCTATCCGGTATTCATTTAGATTATTGTCATTCATCAATGATGTGATTTTAGGGGAACACGCTATGGCACCAACCGGAACATCCAATAAAATAGATAAAATCACCCCATGAAACCTCATACTCAAAAATAAATCACATTGAGATATGGCTTCTGATACTTCTGTAAATGATGGAAAGCTAGCAAAAGATATCTCTTTAACAGGTACTTTCATAGAAATTAATCTTTGTTTTATTCTATCTAAATATTTCCTATCTCCACCAACTTTTTCTGAAAATTCAAAGGGGATTAGAGCGATTTCTGCAGATAATTTTTTAGATATTTCTTGTAAATTATTGCAAATATCTCCTTCATTAATTGAGGGCCATTCTCTTAATGTGATACCGATGACAGGTACCATTGATATTTTCCTGACGTTCTGTAATTTATGTTGTTTAATCCACCAGACAGGATCATAGATTACTTTTGCTTTGGCTTGAGCCTTATTTGAAAGCAGGTTTAGTGAGTAGCTATCTCTGACAAAAATCTGATCAACATAATCCAACAATCGTTTTGACAGTTGATGATTTTTTAATGATTTAAACGGACCAAGGCCATTGCCGAGTGCAATTACCGGCTTATTAAAAATTTTAGCGGTTAAAATCACCAATCCAACAAGACAAATACTGCTCTCTGAATGAGTATCCTGAAAAACACCTCCTCCTCCTAAAATAACAAGGTCACATTTTCTAACAATAGAAACGAATTTTAGATAATCAAGATGAAAATACGGCGATAATACTGGTGATTGAATTATTTTATAATTATTTTTTAATGTAGTACCTCGAATATTTGCAACAACAGTCACATCATAACCTTTAACAGTTAATTCATCGGCGATGATCGTCATGAGCAAATCATCGCCAATATTTCCTCCGTAAAAACCAAATTGCAAAACGTTTTTATTCATTTAAATATTCTCTTAATTTATGAGCTAAGTCGTTTATATAAATCTGAATACTGTTCAGCTATCGTTTTTGCATTAAACCGTTTCGCATTTTTTAATCCTCGCTCAATAAGATCTATTCGTAATGTTTTATCTGCCATTAATGAAATAAAACCATTGCGTATTGCGTTAATGTCGTATGGATCTACATAATATGCTGAATTACCACCGACCTCAGTTAAAGGTTCTATATTTGAAGTTAAAATAGGTCTTCCAACGGCATTAGCTTCAATAATCGGCATACCAAATCCTTCATATGTTGACGGAAACGACACTATATCGGTATTTTTATATTCATCAACAATCTCATTTAGTGAAAGATTGGATTTGCAAATGTATTGGATGTTATTTTTCTTTAGAAGTGCTACTTCTGCATCGAGCAGTTTGCCAATTATGGTTAATTCAATTTTAAACCCTTCAAGGGCACTAATAACACGAACTAGATTTTTGTTTGGCTTAGTTCCAATATGCAAAATATTAAAGTGTGATTTAATATTTTGTGGTTTAAAATATTTAAATTCTGGCGATACAGGGTCATAAATTACTGAGATTTTATTTTTTACCTCAGGGTATATCTCAATCAGATCCTTGGCTGTTTTTGTTGATATTGCAGTTATAGCTGTAGCCTTTTTCATTGGTAATAAATACCACAATAACTTTGCAACGCTTTGTTTGATGCCATTTTGTTGTTCTAGAAGTACACAATCGTGAACAGAGAGAATGTTAATATTAGACTCATTTAAAAAAGGTAAAATATAATGAACATCGCCTGTTATGTGATTGATCTTAGAT
>JAGGZS010000036.1 GCA_021161885.1 bacterium | reverse complement strand
TTTCTAAATACTTATATATAATACCGGAAGGTTGCGAGGTGAATTTTTTTTAATCGTTAAATAGGAGAAAATAATGCGTAAAAATATGTATCGGTGGTTAGTTGTTGTTGGAGCTGTTGTTATCCAGTTGTGTTTAGGGGCGATATACGCATGGAGCATATTTGTCAATCCGCTTAAAAATCAGTTCGGATTTACGACTACACAGACTCAGGTTGTTTTTGCTGTCGGCTTGGCCTCGTTCTCTTTTATAATGATTCTCGCCGGAAGATGGCAGGATAAAGCCGGGCCTAAAATTGTGGCTGTTACAGGCGGAATCCTTCTTGGATTAGGTTATTTCTTAGCGAGTTTTACTAATGGATCTTTTTATGGAATCCTTTTAACAATAGGTGTTATTGCCGGTTCGGGTATAGGGTTCGCTTATGTATGTCCTATCGCCGCGCTGATAAAATGGTTTCCCGATATGCGCGGATTTATAACAGGTTTGGCTGTAGCTGGTTTTGGCGCTGGAGCATGGCTGTTCGCCCAGCTGTCTACATCTTTTATAGATTCAAAAGGAGTAATGGGAACGTTTTTTTATCTTGGAATAATCTTTTTTGTGTCTACTTTGGCCGGATCAATTTTTATGGTTAATCCGCCTAAGGATTGGAAACCGAAAGGTTGGCAGCCGCAAAATCAGGCGGATAAAAAAGAGGCAAAAGATTTTAATTGGAAACAAATGGTTAAAACCGGTCGGTTCGTGAAGATATGGATAATGTTTATGTTCGGCGCGACAGCTGGTCTTATGGTTATAGGCAACCTTAAAACTTTTGGGATTGCCTGCGGATTATCGTCAGCGGTTACGAGTTCCGCGGTAGGTGTATTAGCCATATTTAACGGGGTTGGAAGAGTTGTGTGGGGTCTGGTTTCCGATAAACTCGGCAGAACAAGAGCTATGTTTTTAATGTTTGTATCGCAATGCGTAATTATGCTTATGCTCCCTAAACTCGGTTCAAGCGCGTTACTCCTTACAGTGGCGAGCGCATGGATTGGGTTTAATTTTGGGGGGAATTTTGCTTTATTCCCTTCTCTAACGGCCGATTTTTTCGGTACTAAATTCGTAGGGGTTAATTACGGATTGGTTTTTACATCTTACGGTATAGCCGGTATATTCGGTCCCATTTTCGGCGGAAAAGTTTTCGATTTAACCGGAAACTATGTTGTGGCTTTTATAACCGCAAGCGTATTATGCCTTATTGCCGCGATTGTCGCTAATTCAATAAAATCGGTAACATCATGAATTTTTTCGTAAAACTATTTTTAATTATATTCATTTCATTTTTCTGTTACGGATGCGCCGGCAAACAGTATTCGAAAGAGCAGGAACAATGGGCTGCGGCTGCAACGGCTATTATAGGGCAATGCCCTTATCAATCAAATTGTGGTGAATATAAAAACGAATTGAATGATATGTGGGGCATTTATAACAGGGAAGATATGCTTGCTGTCCTCAATTGGATTGAAACTGGCGGACATAGCTCTTATTACGATAAAATCGTCTCACAACTTTTATGTTCCGAAGGAAATTTTTGCGGCAAGGATTTATATAACGAAATTATTAAATTGACGTGGAATAACCCTGAGGAAACAATAAATAAACTTGAAGTTGTGAAACAGTTCTATAAGACGACATCCGGCAAGAGTTTGACAGGATGGGATTATTGCCGCTATATATATCTTTGCCGGTTAGGGCGTGAATTAGGGTATCTTGATGAACATGAAGCATGGAACAGAATTATTACGGCTTCGAAAATTCTTCAGCAGACTTTTGGGTCATGGGAAGATTTGGCAAATAATTATTTGATCGGGCATAAGTTCTGGTCTTATCAGGAAACTGTGAAAAAAAATATTGTTTTTCCTGATTCTTTAAATTCATTGATTGAAAATCCGCAAGGCCCGTGGAAAAAAATATCTTGGAAAACCGATCTAAAAAAATAGGTAGAAAAAAAAATTATTTTGGGATAACTTTATAATATTTTAAATTTTCTTCATCACTTGTATTGTCAGTATACCCTTTATATTCAGATAAAGAAACATTTGTTTCAAGAAGTGTCCATTCTAACGGATTGGTTAGGGTATCGGCGCAGTAAATATCGCATCCGATGGGCCATGATCCTTTTTTAAGTTTTATTTCTACTTTGTTTTCGTTGTTTTTTATAATATTTAATCCTTCAAAACGGTTAAAGCCGTTAAAATCAATATACGCTATTCTCGCTATTTTCGCTATGGAATCGCCTTTGCCTTGAGGGGCGGCGCCGCTCCAAGTGTTGTTCCAGTATCCTGACCAGTGGTTGATAATCAATCTGCCCGGTTGGTCGGGAATACGTCCGGTAAAAAGTTGTCCCTTGTTATCGATAGACAGTTCATTGACAACAGCAGGTTCGCCGTTAAAATTGTAAGCGGGTAATCCATCTATATAAAAAGCTACTTCACCATATTTCCATCTGAATTCATAAGTGTGGTATTGCCCGATATTTTCCACAGGGCAGAAGTGTGTTATAAAATGTATGGAACTGTCACCTTGTTTTCTGCTGTGTACGGTAAAAGCAGCATAAGAAACCGATTCGGTTTGTGATTTATCCAACGACCTTAATTCAACGTCTATTTCCTGTAATTGGGTTTCGCTGTTTGTTTCCCAGTAATGAAAAAAACCTAATACGGTTCCTTCAGGGAGAGTTGTGCCTTGGGCGTTGACTTTCATTTGCGCTTTATATATGCCGTAATGATAAATTTCTGCGTGGCTGGTAACTTCCGCCCCCACACCGGAGTAGTCTTGTACTTTCAGGTTTAAAACCCCTTGGCTGTCGAAGGTAACCCTATTTCCGTCATAGTCAATATCGTTTGTAAACGAAACATTATTTTCGATTATTCCTGAGAATCGTCTTGTTCGCACGACGTCAAAATTGACTCCGCAAAAATTTATTGAATCAGCGGCTAACCTGCTTGGCAATTGTTTCACGTGAAACCCTTCCTGCCATGTTTGTTCATAGACTTTAACTGGGATTAAGTTTTTTTCTATTTCAAGCATAAAGGCATAATAAAAAGTGTCTATATCATATTTATTTCTATCGTCATCCGGTTCCTGCGGATTAAAAAAAGTTGATATTACACCTTGTTCGCCGGAGGGCAGATAAACTTTATCGGATAGTTTAACATCAATATCGAAAAGCCCTTGTCTATCTCTGTCGGCAACAAGTTTTAACCGTGCGTATAGATCGTAAACAGAATTGTTCCGGACGGTTATGTCTAATTTAAGGTTTGTGCCGGCGTATAAAATGTCGGATGGATTGAGCAGCTCGTTGGTATCCTCGTAGCGCATAGAAACTGATAAAATCTTAAGTACGGGTTCAGTTAAGGTGTAAGAGCTTTTTTCTCCGGCTGTAACGGATATTTTCTTAGCACAGGCAAGTTCAACTGACGGGAATAAGCCGTTTTTATAAACATAAATTTCTACGATATAATCGCCGCATAACAGATTGTTCCATAAAGCGGTGCTTGAGGAATTGACGATTTTTTCGCCGATATAATTGTGCTCTGCGTCGTAGAGAAGACATTTAGCGTTGGCTGTGCTGTCGTTGTCAAGAAGCGAGGTGTTGATTTCAAGATCACCGAACCGGCCGATGCGTATATTCTTTGATGTAACGGCAGACTGTGCCTGGGCACGGTTGTTTGTAACACGCAAAGCGACCGGTTTTATGAAAGAATTGTCAACAGATGTAAAAAACACTGGCTGCACTGGTGATGCTGAGCCATATTCAAAAACCCCGTCATTATCTATATCCCATTCATAACGTATAATCTCGTAATCGCCTGAAGGATAATTGTAAGACATATTAGCGTAAAGAATTACCGACACGTTGCCTGCGCCTTGGTCGGTTATAAAATAATCAAATAAAGGCACAGGTCCTTCCTGATTAAAAGATGTAACCGTAAACGACTCTGTATAAGCAAGAATAGTTCTATCGTCAAGCGATTTATCAGGGCCTGTCGTATCAAGAATGCCGCCTTGGGCATCTTTTATGATACCCATAATCCTATAATTTCCCGGCATAGCGTTTTCGGGTAAATAAAAACTGAAAATTACGGTCTCTATTTCGCCTAACCCAATATGAGTTTCTGCCGAACCGCCGGATACGGAACTGTCATAGATTTTGCTTGCGGCTGTATTTGAAAAATCAAATGTGCTGTTGTATACCATAATATCCGTTATGGTTTGTGCGACATCCCCTTTTTTAAAAATATCCACAGATACAGTAACTTTGTTTTTAGGTTTAAATGAATCGGCTTGAACATTAGAAATAATAATTTCAGTATCGAGCGGGGTTGTGGATTTAAGTTTTGCGTCTTTGCTAATTGATATGCTCTTGATATTCATAGACCCTTTTTCGTCCCAATCGTTGCGTGTGCCTGAACTGTCAAGGGGGCATTGGAGAAAAAGAAATCCGATGGATATTACATCGCTGAAGTCGCCGGTTTGTCCGGGAAAAATGTCGGTATGGACAAGATCGTTAATATTAAATGATAACATTGTGCCCTCGTGAGACGACGGCAAAGGATAAAGACAGGTCGGGTTATTTTTTTCGCTAATTTGATAAGGGTAATTTTGAAGCCGCCATGATTGGTGCTCTATTACAGGGTTGTAGAGGACTTTGGCGTGTATCATGGGAGTAAACACTTTTTCAACGGCATTGTCTATGCCTTCAGTTTTTATATCTACTAATATGTAGCAGTCTTGAAAATCCATAGGTGTATCGAAATCTTCGGAGTAAATGCCCATGGCGACATAAGGAATATCTTCGCCTGTCTTTTCTATTGAATCAAAGTAGGCGTGCAGTCCCTTGCTGATACCGAATCCGGCTTGCTGATACCCGAAAATATTGTAAGGATTATCCAATGGAGGCAAGTCGGGGTTATCGACAAACTCATATGCTGAGAAATCGTCGTAAAAAATGTTGTCGATAATCCCGTTTTTGTTTACATCAATATATATCCATCTTCCGCCGTATTTTTCTTTATAAACAAAGCTCTGCGCTATGTTGTCCGACTGGGCAAGCCAAGGTATTGTTAAAATCATTTTTCCTACACAGTTGTTTTGTGAATCTCTTAATAAAACCTCATTTCCGTTATCGGTAAAATAAGCGTTATACCCTTCTTGCGGCCAGTCTGTTTCATATTGCCCGTAAGAGTTTTTTGCAAAAGAAAACAAAAATATAATTGCAATGAATAAGTTTATGTTTATCTTGTTAAACATGTTGCGCGACCTCCATTTGTGTGTAAAGACAAGATATTCACAAAAATGTTTCATATTTATTGCCGTAAAGATTTACTTTTATAATAACATTTTTT
>JAGGZS010000047.1 GCA_021161885.1 bacterium | reverse complement strand
TATTAAATTAGTGAAAATCTATAAAATTTTTTTATGTGTATTTTTCATATCTTTTTCTCTAAACGCTTCTGAAACTGACAGAAGTAAAAAAGCATTTTCTTTAGCCGCCGATTTAGGTTCGGTAAAAACTACATATTCCTGTTCGGGCGACAGGTTGATTTATCATATCCATGACGCTCACTGCAAAGCGGACGCCCAGCATAATATAGCTAAGATTATAGAACGCATTATTGATAATCATGGTTCGGCGGTAATCGCTATAGAAGGCGCGGCAGGACCTGTATACGCTGAGAATTTTCGGCGGTTTCCTGACAAAAAAGTCCTCAAGGATGTTTCTGAATATTTTCTTGATAAAGGGTTTATTTCAGGTTCAGAATATTATTTTCTTAATTCAAAAAAGCAGATGCCTTTTGTCGGTGTTGAAAACCCTGAAATATACAGGCAAAATTATGGTTTGATAGTAAAGTCTATCCAGGCACAGCCTGAAGCGCTTAAAGTTATTGATGCGATTATTGGCAGGCAGTCGGAATCTGCCGAACAGCTGCTCAATTCAAGGCAGTTGAAATTTGTAACTAACTGGATAAATTATACTAAAGACGAACTCCTTATTGATAAATACGCTGATTATTTGCTTTCTGTTTTAGGGCGGAATGATAAATACGGTTTGCTTATTAGTTTTCAGAAAATTATAAGCGAAGAAAGCCGTATAGATTTTAATCTTGTAGAAAATCAACGTCTTAAGTTTCTTGATTGGATAACTTCAAATTCCGGTAAGGATGTCATTAAAGAAATTTTTAAATGGGATATCCGGTATAAACTAAACAAGATAAGTTCAAAAGAATATTTTAAAAAATTTATTGGCTGGGTGGCTCAATACCAAAATGATTCTATTGCTGGGGATTACTCGGAACTTAAAAGGTATGCTGACCTTCTTTTAGAATCTGAGAAAATCAATAAAGCGCGGTTATATTCTCAGTTGAATGAAGCGGTTAACGACACTGCTCGAATCGTTTTTGATAACGAGAAAGATTTTTCTGTTTTTGAGTTAATCAAATATGGTTATTTATATAAATCGCTTATCAGTTTAAGTATCAATTACGATAAATACAGATGTTTAGACGAGAACCACAATTTTATATGGTTTGCGGATGGCGTAAAGGTAACCTTTCCTGAAATTGAGATAGATTCCGCTTCGTGGAAATCTTTGGAGCAATCTGTCGAGCTATCTCGTTCTTTTTATGGATACGCGCTAAAACGTGAAAGTTTTATGGTGGAAAATTGTCTAAGGGAAATGGATAAAAGGCATATAAACGTAGGGGTAATTGTAACAGGCGGTTTTCATGAGGCAGGCATAGGCAGAGAATTAAAACGGCGCCGTATATCTTTTTGCTCTATTGAGCCGGCAATAAAGAACAGTTTTGTTGAAACGTCTTATTTCTCTTTGGTGCAAAATCTTAGAACACCTCTTGAAAATTGGGTATCCGGTTCGACGCTTGCAGTCGCTTCGTGGATAGCGCAAAGCCCGCTTGTTGATGACGGCACAAAACAAATCAGGACAACTATTTTTTCGTCTATGCTTACAGCTGATTATGTTAGACAATTGTCTCCGGCTAACATAAATCAGGTTAGGGAACAGTTAGATGAGCTGGTCGCCAAAGCGAATATTTATTTAAAAAATTGGCTTACGGCATATGCGCCTAAGGTATCGCTTGAATCAGTGGAAGTTATTGGAAATAAACTTGCTGTGCATCTGAAAGTGGGGCGCGGGAAACTTGTTTATCTGTTTGCCGAACCGAATATAACGCAAACGGTATCTGCCGTGAAACAAGATATGTTAGAGGAAGGACATTTTGCCGGTTATCAGGTTGAAGCGTTAACGGAAGATATTATAGATAAGTTAAGGCAAATAGTTAGAGCCGATGAGATATCAGGAAAAACCGTTTATTCAGAAAAAGATATAAAAAGTATAGTTGAAGAGCTTGGTCTTCAGGAGCAATTTAAGGAAAATAAATTATCATTGAGTTTAATTGATTCCGCTGTAAAAGATTATAATTACCGCCATGATGGCAGTGTTAATCTTTCGCGGTTATATGAGTTATATAAATATGTAGTGGATGATTTTATCCTATCAGCAGATGCGGAATTTTTAGCGGATTTAACAGCGGAAGGTTTGAAAGAAAAATTTGTGTCCGATTTAGACCCGCGGGAATTGCTTGATCAATGTTATTATATGCTTAGGAATTCTTACAGCGAACAACCTGTTGTCAAGGTTGACAGTTTAAGTTCCGATTGGGGAAAGATTTTATCGGCTCGGGGAATAAGCACTATTTTGGTTGATCCGACACTGCCTTTCGAGTCGTTTGTCGCTATGATGTTTTCTTTGGTATTTTCTTCTTCACTTGAGCCGGGTACAATGTATCTTGGCGATATGAATGGGAAACGTTATTATAGCCGGTTAATAAAATTAACAGACGGCACAATGTTCGTTAGAGTCGGTTTTAAAGATACAGATACAACAGAATCTCCTTTCTGGTCGGTATCTGAATATGAGAAAAGTTCTCAGTTGCCTTTACCTTTGGATGAAGCGTTTATTACGCTTGAACTGGACGGCGGTTTTATTCTTTCTTCAGTAATCAAAATTAACCGTAAAACTTTGAAAACAGAAAGTACGGAAATTAGAGCAAGCATAAACGGCATAATGCGGGGCGATGAAGGCGCTAACCAATTGCGTGAGTTACTGAAAAAGCATAGGGACGAAGCTATTGAATTAGGTTTGTACCCAACTGGATTTATTGTAAGGAATCAAGAAAATGAGCCTCAATATTTTTCTGATATAGACAGCCTGATTACATATTTTAGAAAATTAAAAGGCTCTACTTATGAGCCGGTCAGGCAATCGGACTGGGCAAACTCAGCCGGAACATTGACAGTGAGTGAGTTTGAGCGAATTGTAGGAAATAACAGCATTCGATATTCTGACTCGGTTGACCCTGTTGATCTTTTTGCTCAATTAGGCGAGTTAATACCTATTGAGGGTTCACGTATTTTAGATGTCGGTTCGCAAACCGGACAGAATATTTTTTATTGTTATCTAAAAGGCGCAAAATTTTCCGTAGGGCTTGATTTTAATCCTTATAATATAATGGTTTCCAGGGAGATTTCAGCATATATTAATGAAAATGAAGATACGTCAGATAGGGCAGGTTTTGATAAACATACCCTTTCGCAGTTTGCCGTTATGAAAGAGGGCGCAAGCAAAGGGCATTTGTTTTTTCGAACGGTATCTTTGAAAGATATTGAAGCGGACTCCGGCAGAAAAATTTCTCAAAAGCCTCCGGATAATATAGAGTTTGCTATCGGAGACGGCAGGCATATTCAGTATCCTTCTGATAGTTTTGATATATCGAACGCGGTTAATTTACTTCAATACATTGATAACGCTTCATTGGCGTTGAAGGAAATGATGCGGGTAACTCGTCCGGGCGGGTATATCCAGCTTAATTACGCTATGTTTGAACAGGATAATATTGATTTGGTAAAAGAAGCGGTAAGGTTATTGGAACGTGATGAGTCGTTAACGCTTGATTATAAAATTATCAAGCTGCCCAACGGTTTGTTCCCATTACCTTTATTTTTTATACAAGTTAAAGATAAACGTCCTATTATGGATTTATCCGGTCAAATCGAATTCATAAAAAATCATATTTATAAAAGGACATATTACGATAATTTTTTTGACAGTCAACCTTATCTTAGCACTATATATCCTCCGGTTAATATCATACCGAGAGAACTTAATGTTACGGCGGAAGGGGAATTACGCAGGATAAACGATATATCCGGTTTGTCCAGTAGGCGAAGGTTTAATCTTATACTTGTAAATACATTGTTACAAGAGATGTACGGCATTGAGATTTTTGGCAGCTTAAGATACTTACAGGTAGAAAAAGGGCAGAACGGGTTTGTTTATATACAAGGTTACACTCTTGTAATAAACGAAGCTGCTCTTGATAATCCTCTCATTTTTTTTATGCAGATGGAGCAGAAGTTATCGAGGAACATAAAATTAACCGATTTAGGCGCTTTGACAAAAGACCCTCTTTACCCTCTTGCATATGAAGCCGCTTCAATTTACAGAGGTTTGATTAACACAAAAAAAAGGGTTTCTAAAACGGATATTAATAATCTTATCTGGTCATTGCGCGCTTCAGAAAATCCTGATACGGATTTGGAAAAAGAGTCAATAATGATTGGCGCTTTACTGCAGGCGGTATCGGACCGAAAAATTAAATATGACGATATTATTGAGCAAATTTTAAGTTTTATTGTTTCCTGCCCTAAGTATAAATTGTTAACACAATTAGTGCCTGCGGCGTATCAAAAAGAGAAACTGAAACATAATTTTAAAACGGCAGTCAAAATAATTGCTGAAAAATTAGATGATACTCCGGCTCATTCAGATTATTATGAGATACTTACAAACAGACTCGCGTCTTCGGCGATTAACAGTGCCCGACCAGTTAAAACGGTTAATGGTTTGTTTAATCTTTTCAGATGGAAAAAAATAGCCGGACAATCAAGTAAACCTCTTCCTTATAATTTAGAAAATCTTATTGATAATAAGAAAATAGGAAACATACTCGCGAGTTATCCTGTAGCGGGTAACATAATTATTGAAGATTTAATTAAATCGTATCTTGCTAATGCGCTTTATCCATCTATAGCGCCTTTTTTAATGAATATGAGTTCTGTTGAGATAACTCAGGTTATAAAAAATATTGAACTGAATTATTCGGATCAGCCGGAATTAATTTCAGATATTTTGAAAAAAGCCCAAGATTTATCAACGCTGCAAACGGTGAAATCTATAAAAAATATTTTGACAGGCAAAAAAAATCCGCTTGAAATTTTAAATCAGCAGCTTCAACAAAATATTTCGGATAATAATTTTATTGACGATCAACATTGGCTGAATTTTCTTCCTTATTATGAGTTGCTTGTAAGGGATGAAAAAAATCTGCCTGATAATCTCGCGAATTTCATCGATCCTGATAAAATAGATGAGGTATACAGAAAACATCCGGCGACAGGTTTTTATATTTTAACGGAACTTGCTAAAATTTTTCTTAATAATCCTGATGATAAATCTGAATTGCTTTTTTTATCTAATTTTTCAGGAAACCAGATATGGAGCCTTATGGGAAATATAGACAATTTTGTACGTTCGCAATCCGTTCAAAACAGGTATTCCGGAATTTTGAGTCCATTATATGTTCCTGTATCACAGTGGATAACTCCCAGACTGCATAATTATTTAACGCGAATAAACGGTGGTAAACCTTATGAAATAATAGAGGTAAAAGCATTGGATGCTATGTATTCGGTTGAAGGAATGGATGCGCTTTACAATGATATTAAATATGAAGTGTTAGCGAATGAAATCGATCCTGAAACAGTGGTTGTTTTAAAAATAGTCAATTCGTATAGACCCCCTGATGAAACAGAAATTAATACGTTAATACTTGTTGCGGATAAATTAAAAAATATATATTCAAGGAAAGATATAGCCCGTATTGTACTGGAATCCGGCGGGCGTCTTGGAAAAAATCTATTTGAATTCAAATTCCATTTTATGCCGGATACTGACACTATAGGCGATGCTGTGTTTATGGATGATTCAGGCGATGAACAAATTTACGATTGGTATATTGCCCTTGGCGATGAACAAGAAAGAGCCAAGGGTATTGGTTCGGAATTCTTGAGAAATTATTTCGCGGCGCTTCAATTTTTAGGTTTAAATAATACGACTGTTCAAAGTACTGCCCACGCTATTTCTACATTTAAGATTCTTACAAGGGAATTAAATGCCGATTTTGACCAAAAGTTAAGCGAAAATATGGTTGGAAGTTTTGAAGAGACATATTTTAAGTTTAGCGGGCTCCTGTTTAGGTTCGGCTTGATAAGCGAAGCTGATTTAATGTTTATACGCGCTAATGCGAAAGATACTGAACGGATAAAATCTATTTTAGATACTGCTGTTGAAGACGCTTTAATGCCGGGTGAATCAAAAGCACAATTGATAGTGAGAAAATCTGATGAGCTGATAAAAAATACGGCAAGGTTGGAAAAATTGATAAACAGTTATGAAACTTTAGTGAATGATCAATCTGTTTTGGATCAAATTCCATCCATAACCGATGATTACGCTGAATTAAAATCATATATTAATCTTAGAAAGGCTGAAGGATTTTCACCGCATAATCTGGATTTTTTAATTGCCGAGCGAAATTTAGCAGGTTCGCTGTCTTTGTTGGAAAAACATATGCTGGGTTATTTTAAACAAAACCCATCTAATGTGCTTGACAAATATATGTATTTGTTGGAATACGAACCGGATTCACGCAAAATTTTTAATGCTCTGAACGCTTATTTTGAGGAATCTTTTTCTTATACGGATATCTTGGGCAGGATACCTCTGCAGATAGATGAAGCAAACATCCCGTTTGTCGCGAGAATGGTTTTAGCTCGTTCATTACCGCTTACAGTTGAGTTTCCAGCTGATGTCGTTAAACAGGCGTTGTTGTCTGAGAACCCGGACAGGGCTGTTGACGAAAAGTTGAGTGAATTAGAAACCATAGCGAAAATGAGAATGGTTTTAAAAGAATTGTTAAGGAATATTGCACGTCTTGAATCTTCGCCGTGGCGCAAAACTATTATAAGTGAAGTGTTAGGTTATATGCAAGAGCTTGGTATGCCTGTTAAACCGTTTTTATCGGCTGATAAAGATTATATGGACTTATTTTTGGAACAGCCGTTCGGCGCGTGGCGGTTGTTCTCTTTTATAGGTTCAAACAATATTACAGACCCGAACAGCGTACGAAAAATTATCAATAAGTTAAAATCATTAAATACGGAACAGTTTAAAACTGTGCTTAATGCGTTGTCATCGAGCAGTCAGGCACGAGCGGTAAAAAAATCGTTTTCGGAATATATATCATTAGTTAAAAAGGGAATGCTTGAACCTATTGAGTCGTTAAGATCGGATTTCGGCAGGTTAGCCGTTTTAGATGATGAAAATATTGTAATCGGCAGGGATACTTCGGTTTCACAACATATAATCTTAAAAGGGTTTAATGAAAAGATACCTGTTAGCAAAGGTTATAATTTATCCGAAAAAGCCTTTGAGTTAGTTGATTTATTGGCTCAAAACAATATCAAAGCAACTGTTGTAAAGGGAAGTGTGCGGACAGGGGCGCCTATAGAATATTTTGTAAAAATAGGCGGGTTGACTGTATCGGTCAAACCATACGGGGCTTTGTTTATTGAATCATTGCAAAATGAAACTCAAGCCGTGCGCGGTTTTTTTTCCGGCAATACGCTTGCATTTTTTTATGAACCTTTGTTATGGCAGGATATATCCGATAAGCAAGGGGTATTGTTTCAAGGAGGTGTTGCGTTGACCGATAAAACAGGAGCACGCTATGTTGATGTTACTGTTTCCGCATTAGATATATACCGTAATAAACAAATCGGAAAAAAATCGTATCTTTTGCGAATTCCGGCTGATAGGCTGTTAGATTTTTATAATTTATCCGTTGCGTCCCTTGATATGGATACAGCCGAACTGTCACAAATTTTCGGTGATGTCTTCTTCGGGTTACAAAATGAAGAAGGGGACTTAACTCAAATAAATTCTTTCCCGCATATATTTGAGCGGTCTTTCTCAAAGATAATAACAAAGCTCGATCCTGAATGGATGATAAGCCTTCTTCACGATGAAGTACTCAACCGGATAAAGCCGTTATCATTTTCTGATATCCAAGATGCTTTAACAGTTGTGCCGTATTCGGAATTATCACCCGGAGCAAAACAGGTTCTTTGGGATTTACAATATAATCAGGGCGGAAAAACAATAGGAAAAGATAAATTAGCGCGGCAAAATGAGGAAAAATCTAATTTTAATGTTATTTTGTTTGACGGTATCCCAATAGGAGCGGTTGAAAACACTAATATATCTATTATTCAAAATACATTGCCGGCTGATATTAAAGATTTAGCCGAAAAAACAGGCATACACGCTATAGCCGCTGAAACAACATTGCTGCAGAGGAATAATCCTGCCGCACAAATGGTTTTGCCATTGGTGAATATACATATTAATAATAGGTTTGATTGGGCAGTTGATGTTGCACAGGGTGTTGATGAAACCGTAATCGACGTTTCACGTTTAACCTATGAATTGCAAACCGCTTTAGCGGATATTAAATATTTTGATGATGTATTGGCTGAATTAAATATTAATTTCAGGATTGTTGAAGGCAGTTCCCGCCTTGCCCAACGGTCTTGCCAATTGCCGGATGGTTCAGTTACCGTTTCAGTAGACATAGACGCTTTCCGCAGCAGAATTTTTCTTGGATTTGTTTTATATCATGTTATGCAGGATGCTGCCGCAACTAACTTTGAAGGTTATATATCCCATGAAGTAACCGCTGTTTTGAATGATTTGCAATATTTCCGAAAGTTAATACCTGATGAGCAGAAGCAGATTTTAACGGTATTTAGCAGTGATGAAGTTGGTCTGGTCGTTTTTGCTGATTTACTTGCTGACGCCCGGAATTTATCTCATAAAAATTTGATCGCTAAGATAATATCTTATGTCTCTGATGAAAAAATATATCCTCAGTACAGAAGTGTTCTATCGAATATGTCTCAGCCGGAAATAGCAGGCTTTGTGTCTGCGCAGATAAACAGTTCTTTATCCGCCCGCCTTGCGCAATTAGGATATAATCCGTTCGAAATTTTATTTTTGCTTACTCAGCCGGATTCCGGTAACCTTGGAAAGATAATGGATGCCGTTGCTTCATTAAATCAGGAAAATAAATACGGATTAGCGCAAAACAAAATTCCTGAAATATTTTTAGGAAGATTTACAGATGATGACATCACAAATTTAACATCAATTTTTTACGATAATTTCGATAGTAATCAACTGAATGCAGATGAATTAGATGCTCAGCTCGTTATGTGGGCGGGTTTGTTCGCCCGTTTAGGCGTGGACAGCATCAGCGAATTATTAAAGTCCGCGGATAATACAGACATCGGCAATTTATCGGTTAAGAAAATGTTAAAACGAATGGACTCGCTTATGGACAATGTAATTGTTGATTTTATAAAAACCGATAATACGGAAAATATAGAAGTGATATATGAAAACGGGAATAATAACCTTGCTTTAAGATATTCTTTATCCGGTGAGCTTTTATCCAGTAAAGAAGCTGAACGTGTTTCTTATGAAAAATTATTACCCCGGCTTATTCAAGAGCAGACGGAACTCACACAGCATTATTACGGACAGGATATAGAGCATTTAATAAAATTGATGGAATCTATGTTGCTGCTGTCTGTTGATGAACCTGCTTTTGAGGATAAACTTGAAACTGTAATATCTATTTTTGCTGATTTTTCTGAGAAATATCATACATATCCCCGTGCAGCCACATTACAGGCGCCGGTAAATCGTCAGAAAACTATGTTTTCAGTCATTGACCAGTTCGCAAGCGATTTGATAGGTACTCCTCTTGCGGCGGCTCGGATGGGGATAGACTTAATTAAACGGCAAAACGATAATGATAAAAAAAGAGTTTATTTGGAACGATCTTTAAACGAATTAAAAGCAATTATGGAAAATATGGTCAAGTTTCGAATGATGAACGATTATTATATTAATAATGCGCGGTTGTCTATGCTTATATTTGACAAGACCTTTGAAAAACCTGAAAATCGTATGTTTTCATTTTTGAATTTTTCAGTCAACAGCCATATTGAAACCGCTATTAAAAAACAAATAGATAACTCCGCGGGCAATAATGTTTATGCCGTAGTATGCGAAGGAAAAAATCCGTCGGCTCTTGCGTGGATATCGACTTTGCGGAGAAATTTGTCGGATAAACCAGTTTCAAAAATAGCGGTGGTATCTACTGTGCTTGAATCTGGTCAGCTTGAGCAGATTCTTTTATCTGCCGGTATAGATGTATCAGGCTTAATTATTTTAGGTAATGAGATTATTGATGTTGATTTAGCGGGGAAGGGCAAGAATGTTAATCCGCTTAATGAACTTGTTAATCTTGTAGCTGTCAATTGCGGTATTTCCAAAGCCCAGCTTGTCTTTCTCGCGTCTGAACTAAATGTTGTGGGAGAGTTTCTGAATAACGGAATAAACATTTTACCACTGCCTGATATAAAACAAACCCCGCTGCCTGTGCGCAAGAAATTTCCTTCTATGGATATATACGAAAACGCCGCCTAATTTTCTAAAAGTTACCGGTTGTTATAGACTTGCTGTAAAAATCATAAAAAATTATCATTGCGGGCAAACAAAGTTTGAGTGGCAATCTAAGCCTCGCTGCACAATGAGATAGCTTGCGTCGTTTTGCTTCTTGATATGGCAATTCTTATGTTTTTCAGAGATTCCTTAAATTTCTTCGAACGACTGGATAATCTTTTCTTTGAATTCGGGAATAATATTATAGCTGATGTTTAGTATTTCTAAGCAGGAAGTATTAAGAGTACAGTTAATGGGAAAATTATCGAACATACCGATATGGTCTTGATTTATTAAATAATCCGTAAGATGTAAAAGTGCGGTATCTGTGTTTTGGTTATCTTTATCGAGATGGTTATGATGGTTTTCTATGAGAAATATCAGGTTTTTAGAAAAATTCCATTTTTCAGCTATGCATGCGCCGATTTCCGTATGGTCTATCCCCACAAGATTTTGTTCAGCGTAAATAG
>JAGGZS010000327.1 GCA_021161885.1 bacterium | reverse complement strand
AATTCAGCGTAAGGCTTATCGGGAATTTTATTTTAGGCCGAAATTTATTCTCATGCATTTGCGTAAAATAAAAAGCATTCTTGCATTTAAAAAATATTTTGAAAGAGGTTGGACATATTTTAAATCGTTGTTTATAGAAAAACTTGTGAAATGAAAATCGATTATAAAAATGAAATTGAAAACAGCAGAGTGTTAAAAAAAAGGGTTAACCCGGCACATTTGAAAAAACAAATTATTGTTGAGAAAAGGCGTGCTGAAAAAATCATGAATTTATTGGCCAAAAAACTTAAAGGCTTAAAAGTTCTGGATGTCGGCTGCGGTTTAGGCACTCTGGTAAATATGCTCACTCAGGAAGGGGCGGATGTCGTAGGGGTTGATATTAATTTAACGGGCAGGCAAATTTTTGAAATAAATATCCAGCAGATGGATTTTAACAAAGAACCATTACCGTTCCAGGATGCTGCTTTTGATATTGTTATTTGCGCTGATGTGCTTGAACACACATTTTACCCGAAGAAACTTTTAGCGGAAATAAGTAGAGTGCTTAAAAAAACGGGAGAGGTGATAATAAGCTACCCGAATGAATATAACATAGAAAATAGACTAAAGGTTTTGTTAGGCCTGCAGTTAGGCGTTTCTCACAGCATTGACAGTTACGCCCATCATTTTTTTGTTCCGCCGAAATTATTTAAAAAGTTTCTAAATCAAAGATTTAAAATTATCGCCACGTCAAAATTATTTTTTTCGTGGAAAACTCTGGTTCTGAAACCTTTAATTGGACTTAAACCGATTTTGCCTTTTCTTTTTGTTGAGTCGGTTATCATAAAGGGTAATAAGCGAAATGCTTAGAAATTTCTCTGGTTTTTTTTCGAGTATCAGTACTGCGTTTATGATAGAGGGAGCTTTACTAATTATTGCTGTTAATCTTATCTGCATATTGCTACTTGCGGTTAGATACAGGCTGATTATAAGAAATTTAAAAAGCGATATATCGGTATTTCAATCTTTTTATATTCTTTTGGTATCCCAATTCAGCATATATATAATGCCTTTTAAAGTGGGGGTTATCCTAACCAAGCCCTTAATCACTAATCAGTGCGCGTCTGTACCGTTGAACAAGGCGTTTTCAGCAACTTTTTTCGAACAAATGTTTGAAATCGTCTGGCAACTGCTGTTGCTGATTTTGCTTGTGATATTGTTTGCGCAGGCAAGGGTTGATTATGGGAATTTGTGGGTCAGCGCGGGAATTATCATTGCTGTTTTTACCGGAATAACGTGCTTTTTTATAAAAAGAGAAAGTGTTATTAAGTTTTTATGGAAATTTAGAAATTTGATGCCTAAGGCGGTGCGGACACTGGGCAGGAAATGGAATTTAAGCGAATCAAAAATCAAGGAGATGCTGAACGAGTCTATAGGTTATTTATCAAATTGGAGATTTCTGATAAAATATTTGTTTCCCACCGTAATGGTTGTTTTTTGCATACCGTTGTTTATTGTGGTTAGCGCCCGCGTTTTTTCCGTTCCGCTCAGGTACAGCCAGTCTTTTTTAATTTACTGGATTTCGATGGTGGTAGGAAGAATTTCAGGCCTCCCCGGGGGTTTTGGCGCGAGAGATTTGACAATGGAAGGAATAATGCTGAGTTTCGGGATAGACGCTGCTGCCGGCGCCCAAATCATTATTTTTTACAGAATTATTTCCCTGGCTCCCCCTGTTTTTATAGGCGGTCCGCTGTTTTTTTATTTGTCTAAAAAATTTGCTACAAAGATTGTTGATAGTAGGAAGGTGCATTAGATGAAGAATGAGTGCGACAGTATGTGGTCAAAGGAATTCGCTGCTATACGTAAATATTCACCGTCCTATTATATGTCCAATTATTACTTAAGAAGGTTTTTGAAAAATATGAGAGGAAATATTCTGGACGTAGGCAGCGGGGATTGCTCAAAGGTAAAATTATTAGGTAAGGGAAAAAATTATATGGGAATAGATATATCTGAAGTGGCAGTTGACAGAGCGCTTGAACAGGGATATCAGGTCAGGCAAGGAGATGTTACAAAACTTAATTTTAAATCTCATGAATTTGATTGTGTTTTAGCAGTAGATATATTAGAGCACGTAAAGGATGATAATAAGATGTTGCAGGAACTATATAGAGTTTTAAAACCTGGCGGAAGTTTGTTTCTTACAACAGTGTTACACCAAAACATGTGGGGGCCGCTTGATGTGGATGCCGGCCACTACAAACGCTATGAGCCGGAAGAGTTAATGAAGATGTTTAAAAGGACAAGGTGGCGAAGTTGCCAACAAATATATGTTGGTTTCCCGTTTTTAAATATCTATAGAGAGTTTCAATATTTTATAGGGAGAATATTGTCCCAGAAACAAGCTAGAGGAAACAAGAATGCAACTCGTTGTGGTAAATATATTCCCCGAGGAATATTAATGAAACTTTATCAAAAAACTGCTCGCTTTATTTTACCGTTATTTCATTTTGATAGGTTGTTCAGCTGGTGTCCCCGGGGGCGTGGTATCATAATAATCGCTAAAAAAGCTGAAAAAGCAGATGCCTGAATTTCTTTCCGAACGGTTAATAACGGCTTAGTGTTTAATTTTTCCAGCTTGGCGGAAGATTTTTTTCTATCTCTATATTTTTAAACTGTTTGCTTTTCTTTACGCCGATTTTAAGCGCCCATTTTGCCATGCGCTTTAAACCTTCCTCTATACCGCAGGCGGGTTTGTATTTAAAAACTTTTTTTACTTTTGAATTTTCCGAATAAGCGTGTTTT
>JAGGZS010000199.1 GCA_021161885.1 bacterium | reverse complement strand
TTCTTTGTTTTTTATTGTATTGTCAAGTTGCATCAGTTCAAGTTCATCAAACAAGTTGCCCCATGAAGAATTAGGGGTAAACCCTTGCTTAATTAAATCTTTCCCTGTTATTAAAGGGTCTGGGAAAATTTCTTTTTTTCTTAATGTTTGATAAAAAAGTTTTAAATCCGTATAACTTTTCAAATCTTTTTTTAATGTTTTAAGATGAATTTTATGAAACTCAAGTTCTAATAAAAACGTGCCGCTTTGCATAAATTTTTTCTTTCTGCCGTCAGAGAATGAACAGATTTTTATAAAAATAAGATGGCGCGTAAGGATTGCGGCAATACTTTTTATTTCATTATTGCTGAATTTATAATGGTTTAAAATTTTTTTAATACTGTTTATTTTTTTATCTATATTATTGGTGTTGTAATTTATGAATCCCATTACGCATAATAAAGCCGATAACCCCAGCAAATAGTTCGGCTCTTCGATTGCGTTGAGCATTTGTCCGGTAAATTCAATCAGGTGGGGATTTTTTTCATATATTTTAAAAATGGCTGGAAATATTTTTTCGAATAATCCGCATTCAATCAGGATAGAAAACCCTTTATCCGAGTTTTTATGGTTAAATATTTTGATAATTTCTTCTCTGATGCGTTCCGGGCTTGAAGATAAAATCGATTCTGTCATTTCTTTTATTGCGCGGTACGTTTGGTTTTCTATACTAAATTTGAGAGTCGAGGCAAACCGCACGGCTCTTATCAACCGTATAGGGTCTTCCTTAAACCTTGATTTCGCACACCCGATGGCCCGCACGATTTTTTTGCGGATATCCGCTGTTCCGTTTACCCAGTCGAAAAAAGTTTTGTTTACGTGGTCGTAATAAAGCCCGTTGATTGTAAAATCTCTTTTTTGGGCGTCTTCAAAAGGTGTTTTTGCGTTATCGCGGAACGTGCTTACCTGACATATTTTTTTATCTTTTACGAGCAGAAGCACTCCGAAAGACGCGCCTACATTGATGGTTCTTGAGAATATGGTTTTTATCTCATCAAGTGATGCGTTAGTTACCACATCGTAATCGGAAGGGGTAATGTCCATTATCATATCGCGCACGCAACCGCCCACTAAAAAAGTTTTATGCCCCTTTTCCCGTAATTTATCTACTATATATTTTGCCCATTCAAATTCGGTAACCATTTTGTCCCTTAATTTTTATATTGTTTTTGCAGGATGATTTTTTTTCTGCCGTTCTGATAAGCGATGCGCCGAAAAAATTTATGCCCGCTTAAAATAAATCCGGCTGAGATTTTTTTATTTTATATAAAATGGCTATTTTCGTTGGAACTTGTTTCCAACTGTTAATAATCCTACGGCATTTATGTTTGTAAATCAACGACGAATCTGCGCTTTGCGATTAATTTATTTCAGTGATAAAATCAAAAAGATATTTATTTTTTTAAATAAAAAATCTTGCGCGATTAAAAAATAACGAAAAAAAATAATGTATTATAAAAAATCACTTGCCAAACCAATGATAAATTTTATAAAATTTTTTTGTATCTATACTTTTTGACAGAAAGGGAAAAACTTAATGAGTTTCTTGGATAAAATAATTTCGGTCGCGTTAGCAGTGGTTTTAAGTGCTGTTTTACTTCAAGGATGCGGAAAAAAAGAAAAATCCGATAAAAATAAAAAAAACGCTTCTTCCCAAACGGCTAAGTTTATAAATATTACTCTTGCCGATAACAAAAAAGTTTCCATAGATACAAAAACTTTCGGTATGTTAAATTTGCCTCCGGGTAAAGTGTTATCTTATAAACTTGTAGCTGATGAGCGGCATTTAATAGATGAACTCGGTAAACCTTTCGTTCAAAAAGTAAATAAACATGAAATGATTCTTGAAAGCGATTTAAGTATTGACGATTTAATCAAATTTTTTTTCCCGTCGACACCGAATATAGTTAATCGCCGTAAACGCGGGGATAAAGATATTTATGCCAGATTGGTATCGTCAAAAGACATAAATGTCGTGCGGTCTTTAGAAAAACCGTATATTGTAGTGGATATTCGGCTGGAAAGCAAAACACCTATACACAGAATATTAAAAAATATGTTGTCTGCAGATGAACAGTCAGCCGATAGCGTAACCATATCATCGTGGAATGATCAAATAGACGCCTTAAAAAGCAGGATGGATATTCTCAAGGATATGATCGAAAAAGCTAAAATAACCATACAGGAAAGACAAAATATCGAAGATGAACTTACCGTGCTTAAACGACAATTGTCAATAATGGAAGACTGGAAATCCAAATCTAAACAAATTTCCGCGCGAACGATGGATTCTAAAAAAGATGCGGAAAAACAGCCGAAACAGCCGAAAGTTAAAATAAAAATAAATTCGTATTATAAACGATAAATACTGGACAAATACGATTTTATGGTGTAAAATTAAAACATAATAATAATTAGTTTTAGCTTAACAAGCTCATATAGAACATAAAAGAAGGGGTGTAAAACATGGTAGGCTTGAATAAGGTTTTTTTAATGGGTAATTTAACTCGCGATCCCGAATTACGCTATACTCCAAGCGGAACAGCTGTGGCAACACTTGGGTTGGCTGTTAATCGTGAGTATAGAGATAAAAATGGTGAAATCCAAAAAGAAGTTTGCTACATTGACGTCGACGTATGGGCGCGCCAAGCTGAATTGTGTTCTGAGCATTTACATAAAGGTTCGCCTGTTCACGTTGAAGGCAGACTGCAGTACGATACATGGGAAAATTCTGAAGGCGAAAGAAGAAGCAAACATAAAGTTCGTGCCGATAGAGTTCAGTTCCTTTCAAGAAGCACTCATCATGATAATGAAGAGCAAGTTTCAGAAGAACATTATTCCAGTTCTAAATCAGAAAAAGTTACAGCCGGTCATGGCTCTGACGATGACATTCCTTTTTAGTATATAAAATAAAATAGTATATAGATATAAGGGAGAGATTGATTCTCTCCCTTTTTTTTTATTCCGCCGCCAAAAAAATTATATCAACAAAGATGTTTACCTGAATCAACATATAGTATCTGACCGGTTATATGATTGTTGTCCAACAAAAAAGTCATGCCCTCGATAATATCTTTAATTCCTGTTACTTTTTGCAACGGCAATTGTTCCGTCAAACATTTTATTAGATGTTCACTTTCATTTTTAGCAGGTAATATGAACCCCGGGGCAATACCGTTAACCCTGATATTAGGCGCCAACTCAACCGCTGAAAGTTTAGTGAAATCCGCAAGTGTTTTTTTACTCAGAAGATAAGAAAAATAATTTGTTTTGTTTTTTTTGATGTTTGTGTCTAACATATTTATAATACGTCCGTTAGAACAGATTTCAGCAAAATAACGGCTAAGCAGTAACGGTGAAAAAAAATTGATGTCAAAATTTTGTTTTAAAAAGTCGTAACTTGTGTCCATAAGCGGGCAGGCTTTAAAAATAGAGGCGTTGTTTATGAGGACATTTAGATTCGGAAATTTTTTAAAAACGTTTGCTATCAGATTAGATGATTTTTTAGGATATGATAAATCCGCCTGGAAAATATCACATTTCACGCCCAGTTTTCTTATTTCACCGGATAACAAAACCGCCTCGTTCTCGGATTGATTATAATGAACCGCGATATCGTATCCTTTTTCGGCTAAACTTATCGCTAAAAATTTTCCTATTCGCTTTGCCGCTCCGGTAATTAAAACCGCACCGCTCATTTTTTTATCCTTAATTTTATCGTAAAAAGTTGATATATTTCTTTTTTATCATAATAAGTAACCTGCATTATCTCAAGAACTTTATTGACAGATAACTTATTTAACAGAATAATTATGTTAAATTCAGTTAAGCAAGATTTAAAATAGAAAGATTATTATGGATAAACCG
>JAGGZS010000054.1 GCA_021161885.1 bacterium | reverse complement strand
CAAAAGCATCGTTTGGGATGACTCCTTCAGAATATAAGAAGTATAAAGGGCTTAATAAAGAAAATTTACGAGACCACATGACAGATCTTGAACTTATTTTTTCAATGCTTGGTGAGGCTTCTACCGCTGAGCTCGAAAGAGTGAAGAATCCCAAAACGTTTCCCGCACACAAAAAAGTATCGCGCGCCGGTGGAGCTGTTGCCAGAAATGCCAGAAAAGATTTGGAGAAAAAAACAAAACAAAAAGTCATCACAGATGAAAATTACCTAATTGAACCTGAGAAGAAAAAAAGACTAAAAAGGTGAATGATATATGAACAACTCAAACCAGTTAGTAAATAAATTATGGAATTATTGCGATATATTACGTGATGACGGTCTGTCGTATGGCGATTATGTTGAGCAGTTGACGTTTCTTTTGTTTCTTAAGATGGACGATGAACGAGTTAGATTGCTCAAGAAAAAATCTGATATTCCCAAAAAATATAATTGGCAATCATTGCTTGATAAAGACGGTGCGGAGCTTGAAGCTCATTATATCATGCTTTTAACAGAACTAGCAAAAGAAGACGGGATTATCGGTGTTATATTCCGTAAAGCCCAAAACAGGATATCTGATCCGGCAAAACTGAGAAAACTTATTGTTGAGTTAATAAATAAGGAAAACTGGTTAAACCTTGAGGTTGATGTTAAAGGTGACGCTTATGAATCGTTGCTTGAGAAAAATGCGGCAGACGTAAAAGGCGGAGCAGGTCAATATTTTACTCCCAGACCACTTATCAATACCATTGTTCAAGTGATGCGTCCTAAAGCAGGAATGAAAGTTCACGATCCTGCTTGTGGTACAGGTGGATTTCTTTTATCTGCTTATAACTATATCGTAAAAAATCAGCGACTGGACAAGGATCAGAAATATGATCTAAAACACAATACATTCACCGGTAATGAGATTGTTCCTTTGGCGGCTCGTTTGTGTGTGATGAATCTGTATCTTCATGGTATTAACGGTGAACGAGCTCCTATCAGTCCTGACGATTCCTTAAAGATTAATCCTGGTGGAATCTATGATATGGTTCTTACCAATCCACCGTTCGGTAAAAAATCTTCTGAAAAAATCATTACTGCCGAAGGTAAATCTACCACAAAAAGTTTGACTATCTTAAGAGACGATTTTTGGGCTCAAACGAGTAATAAACAGCTTAATTTTCTCCAGCATGTACGAAGTATCTTAAAAATTAATGGTAAAGCCGCGATAGTTCTTCCTGACAATGTTTTGTTTGAAGGCGGAGCTGGCGAGACAATACGTAAAAAACTTATGCAGACTTGTGATTTACATACGATTTTGAGGTTACCTACAGGGCTTTTTTATGCTCAGGGTGTAAAAGCGAATGTGTTGTTTTTCGACAAAAAGGAAGCCTCAAAAGATTATATGACAAAGAAAATCTGGATTTATGATCTGCGTACAAACAAACATTTCACGTTAAAAGAGAATCAGCTTAAGGAATCGCATCTTGCTGAGTTTATCAAATGTTACAATCCATCGAATCGATTTGCCCGAAAAGAAACGTGGTCGGAGAAAAATCCTGACGGTCGCTGGCGATGTTTTGGTATCGATGAAATTTTGAAGCGGGATAAAACTAATCTGGATATATTCTGGATAAAAGATGAAAGTCTTGAGGATATAGACAATCTACCTGATCCAGACATATTAGCAAATGAGATTGTCGAAGACCTGCAAGATGCTCTTGAGCAGTTGCAAGAAATAGCAGGGGATTTGGGAGAAAAGTAAAACGTTTCATTTGGAGCAAAAATGAGCATTAATGGAATTAATGTCAAAAAAGAAGACAATTGTTTGGTCTGTTATATTGAAAATTTTTCTAAAGAAATTCAGGGAATTTTAAAAGAGAAATTAAGCAAAATATGTCATGGCTCTGAGCAAGTGGATGAAAGTGAATATTATTCTTATAATAATACCGTTAAACAATTTTATGCCCGTTATCAAAACAAAACTCCCGATCAAAAAAAAGGATTGATGGGGGAATTATTAACCAATCTCTTGTTTGATGAACTTCTAACTAGTTTCAAATTAGTTTCAATCTTTTTTAATAAGGAAGAATTAAGTTTGAAAAAGGGATTTGACCTAGTTTTTGTAAATTTATCCGATAAAACTGCTTGGTATAGTGAAGTGAAATCTGGTCATTGTAATGCTTCTTGTGTAACAGAAAAAACCGTTACTTTACTGAATACGGCAAAAAATGACATTAAAAATAAATTTACTCGAGATAATTTATGGAATAGTGTTTTAGTTGATTTAAATTGTTCTTTTAAAGAAGGCAAGATAAAAGACGAACTGAAAAAATTATTCCAATCTGATGCTACTAACCTCTCCAAATTAAAAGCCAGAGATAAGAGAGTTATCATTGCTTCAGTTGTTTATGAAACTTTGACTAATAGAATTGACTTTTCAGAGATTAAAACTTGTAAGACTGAAATTGAAGGAGAAAAGATTTTTTCCAAAATAATAT
>JAGGZS010000168.1 GCA_021161885.1 bacterium | reverse complement strand
GGGATTAGTTCATCATCAATTATTAGATGTTGAATCCGGACAGTTGCAGATTGATGACGTTGATTAATCTATAGAAAAATTTAGTTGACGATAATATGCTGGAATGATATTTTATTATTAGATATGATAGTATCGTCCCGAGTTAGAAGGATTAAATCCCGGACGTAAAAAAAAGTAAAACCTTCGTTAAGTTGACAAGATGAACTTGGCGGAGGTTTTTTGTTTTTATAAATGCCTATGGTTCTGTTTTATGGTAAAATATATATAATTACGGTTAAGTGTAATTAAGTAGAATAAATTTAGGAGTAAAGTATGCCTCTTCAAAAAAAGAACTCAAAAGAGCAGGAGCGTGCGGAATTACATCGTGCTATTTGGCAGATTGCCAATGATCTGCGTGGAAGCGTAGACGGTTGGGATTTTAAGCAATATGTTTTAGGGATGCTTTTTTATCGTTTTATTAGTGAAAATTTGACTAATTATATCAATGCTGAGGAGCGTCGTACGGGCGACAAAGATTTTGATTATACAGTACTTTCTGACAAAGAAGCTGAATTAGGTCGGGCTGATACAGTGCAAGAGAAAGGGTTTTATATTTTACCAAGTGAGCTTTTTGTGAATGTAACAAAAAAGGCGAGCAATAACCCTAATCTTAACGAAACTCTTGCAGCTATTTTCCGTAATATTGAAAATTCGGCGAAAGGGACGGAAAGCGAAGATGACCTCAAAGGGTTGTTTGATGACTTGGATGTAAATTCTAATAAGTTAGGCAATACTGTAGAAAAAAGAAATAAAAGACTTACTAAACTTTTAGAGGCTATAGGCGGGCTTCGGTTAGGTGATTATTCTGATAATACCATTGATGCGTTTGGCGATGCCTATGAGTTTTTAATGACAATGTATGCTTCAAGTGCCGGTAGGTCGGGAGGGGAATTTTTTACACCTCAAGAAGTAAGTGAACTTTTAGCTGAAATCTCCACTGTTGGTAAAAAAGAAGTTAATAAAGTATATGATCCGGCTTGCGGTTCCGGTTCATTGCTTCTTAAATTTGCGAAGGTTCTTGGCAAGGAAAATGTCAGGCAGGGATTTTTTGGGCAGGAGATTAATCTTACAACATACAACCTTTGCCGTATCAATATGTTCCTGCATGATATAAATTATGAAAAGTTTGATATTGCGCATGGCGATACTCTTACCGATCCGAAACATTGGGATGATGAACCGTTTGACGCTATTGTGTCTAACCCGCCGTATTCTATTAAATGGGATGGCAAAAATAATCCTATTTTAATAAATGATCCGCGTTTTTCACCCGCGGGAGTTCTTGCCCCACCAAGCAAGGCAGACCTTGCTTTTACCATGCATATGCTTTCGTGGTTATCCACTAGCGGAACAGCGGCGATTGTTGAATTTCCCGGCGTACTTTACAGAGGTGGAGCAGAACAAAAAATTCGTAAATATCTCATTGACAATAATTATATCGATACAGTGATTCAGTTGCCGCCTGATTTGTTTTTCGGCACTACTATCGCCACCTGTATTATTGTCCTTAAAAAAAGCAAGAAAGATAACAAAACTTTTTTTATTGACGCTTCAGCTGAGTTTGTTCGTGGCGGGAATAAAAATAAATTAAGCCAAGAAAACCGTCTCAAGATTTTGGAAGCATTCAGCGTTCGCAAAGACGCTGAATATTTTTCTAAACTCGTTGACAATAAGACTATTGCCGAGAATGAGTACAATATTGCCGTCTCAAGCTATGTGGAGCAGGAAGATACGCGTGAGGTGGTGGATATTACGGAGCTCAATAAAGAAATCGCTCATATTGTGAAACGCCAACAGGCATTGAGGATTGCGATTGATGCAATCGTGGCTGATATTGAGGGGGCAAAATAAGATGCCTAAATCTAAGAGTAAAAAGGAAGAAAACGACCAGTTAAAAAATGAAATAATTATCTATGAAAGTGGCGAGGGGAAACCGGGCATTTCTGTGAGAGTTGAAGGGGAAACCGTGTGGTTAACGCAGGCGCAGATGGTTGAGCTTTTTCACTCAAGCAAGGCAAATGTAAGCGAACATATCAAACATATCTTTGAAGAAGGCGAGTTGGAGAAAAAGGCAGTTGTTCGGAAATTCCGAACAGTTCAAAAAGAAGGAAATAGAGAAGTATCGAGAAATATTGAGCACTACAACCTCGATATGATTATTTCGCTTGGATATCGTATTAAATCATCCATTGCTACCCGATTTAGACAGTGGGCAACTGCGCGATTGCGGGAGTATATAGTTAAGGGATTTACAATGGATGATAAGCGTCTGAAAGAAATGGGTGGAGGCAATTACTGGAAAGAGCTTTTAAATCGTATTCGGGATATTCGCAGTAGCGAAAAAGTATTGTATCGACAGGTACTTGACCTCTATGCAACAAGTATAGATTATGACCCTAAGAGTTCAGAATCAACCCGGTTTTTTCAAACCGTGCAAAATAAACTTCACTATGCGGTCAATCAACAAACCGCCGCTGAAACGATTTACGTGCGGGCTGATGCAGAAAAAGATTTTATGGGATTAACAACTTTTGCCGGAGAAGTTCCTGTGAAGTCGGAAACAAAAATAGCAAAGAATTATCTTAATGAAGATGAACTGTTCCGGCTTAACCGTATGGTGTCGGCATTTTTTGACCTTGCAGAAATTAAAGCCCAAGAACAGACAAAAATGTATATGAAAGATTGGGTAGCAGAACTTGACAGGTTTGCTGAGATGTATGGTAAAGGCATACTTTCCGATGCAGGAAATATCAGCCATAATAAAGCAATGGCAAAAGCCGAGAAAGAATACCGGAAATATCAGGTAAAAACACTTTCCCCAGTAGAAAAAGATTATTTAAATACCATTAAGGCATTGCAGAAAAAAATAGAGAAAAAAACAAAATCCTCAAAAAATAAAGGCAAAAAATAGTATGAATAAAATAGAAAAACTGATCAATGAGCTTTGCCCTAAGGGTGTTGAGTTTAAAGGCATTCAGGAATTACTATATAAGAAAATTATCTCAACTGTCAGTCCACCAAAGAAGCTAATAAAGAAATATTATAAAGACAGCGGTAATTTTCCTATTGTAGATCAAGGGCAAAATTTTATTGTTGGTTATACTAATGATCAAAAATTTGTAGTTACCAGCGGAGAGTATGTAGTTTTTGGAGACCATACGGAAGCAATAAAATATGTTGATTTTGCTTTTGCTCAGGGTGCCGATGGGATCAAAATTCTAAAAGTATGCACGGATGAATTAAATGCTAAATATTTTTATTATGCGATAAATAATTTTTATAAAAAGACGGGTAAATATACCCGTCATTTTTCTTTTTTAAGAAAAACAGAAATTCCCATTCCACCCCTTGCAATACAGGAGGAGATTGTAAAAATTCTTGATAATTTTACTAAGCTGGAAGCAGAGCTGGAAGCAGAGCTGGAAGCAGAGCTGGAAGCAAGAAAGAAGCAGTATGAATATTATAGAGATCAGCTATTAACTTTTAAACCGTTGGAGAAACAAAATGCCAACTAATCATAAATACGATTTAGTAGCCCAAAATCCCCATAGCACGGTTGTTGCAGAATATACCCCGGAGTACAGGCGCAAAAAACGCGCTGAGCATTATCAAAGTGAAGCGGAGTTAGAACAAGCGTTTATTGAACAGCTTGAGTTACAAGCCTATGAGTATTTAGCGGTTACATCCGAGGAAGGGTTAAAACAAAATTTACGTGAACAATTAGAAAAACTCAATAAGTATACATTCAGCAATAATGAGTGGGAACGTTTTTTTGCAGGTGAACTGGCAAATCCCAATCAAAGCATTGCCGAGAAAACAACGACGATTCAGGAAGATTATATCAAGAATCTCACCCGTGATAATGGTACAGTAAAGAATATTTATTTGTTAGATAAAAAATATATTCATAACAACAGTTTGCAAGTGATTAATCAATATGCCGTTGATTCAGGCACCCGCGCCAACCGTTATGATGTAACGGTGTTGGTTAATGGTTTGCCTCTTGTGCATATTGAGCTTAAACGTCGAGGAGTAGCGATTCAGGAGGCGTTTAATCAGATTAATCGTTATCAGCGAGAAAGTTTTTGGGCATCAAGCGGGCTATTTGAATATGTGCAATTGTTTGTTATCTCAAATGGCACTTATACCAAGTATTACAGTAACACTACACGAAAAGAGCATCTTAAAGAAATCAGCGGAAACAAAACAAGAAAAGGCAAACGTTCCAGCAATAGTTTTGAATTTACCAGCTGGTGGGCGGATGCCACAAACAAGCCGATTACTGATTTAATGGATTTCGCGAAAACATTTTTTGCCAAGCATACGCTTCTTAATATTTTGACACGTTATTGTGTGTTTACTTCAGATGAACAGCTTCTGGCAATGCGGCCATATCAGATTGTAGCAACGGAACGGATTTTGAATAGAATTGAAGTAAGTACAAATTATAAAAAACTCGGCACTTTGAAAGCCGGCGGGTATATCTGGCACACAACCGGTTCAGGCAAAACCCTGACGAGTTTTAAAACTGCGCAATTGGTGAGTAATTTACCGGATATAGATAAAGTATTGTTTGTCGTTGATAGAAAAGATTTAGATTATCAAACAATGAAAGAATATGATAAATTCGAAAAAGGTGCGGCTAATAGCAATACCAGTACTACAATCTTGAAAAACCAACTTGAAAATTCCGATACGCGTATCATTATCACCACTATCCAAAAATTGGATCGTTTCATAAAACGTAATGGGAACCATAAAATTTTTAACGATCACATGGTGATTATATTTGATGAATGTCACCGTTCACAGTTTGGCGATATGCACACGCGTATTACTAAAACGTTTAAAAACTATCATTTGTTTGGGTTTACAGGCACACCAATTTTCGCAGTCAATGCTTCATCGAGTGGTCGTCCGGACATGAAAACAACCCAGCAGGCTTTTGGCGACAAACTCCACACCTATACCATTGTTGACGCTATTGCGGATAAAAATGTTTTGCCGTTTAAGGTTGATTTCATCTCTACTATGCGCGAAAAAGATAATATTGAAGATGAGAAAGTAAGTGATATTGATCGTGAAGCCGCCTTGGCTGATCCAGTGCGTATATCAAATAATGTAAAATATATTCGTGATCATTTTGACCAGAAAACGAAACGAAATAGTTTTTATAAGATAAAGAAACGCGGACTGGCTGGTTTTAATTCTATCTTCGCCGTGTCTTCGATTGATATGGCAAAGAAATATTATCAAGAGTTTAAGGAACAACTTAAAGATTTACCAAGCGATAAACAGCTTAAAGTTGCAACTATTTTTAGCTATGGGGTAAATGATGAGGATATTGACGGGATGATTGATGAAAATCCGGAAGATACCAGCGGATTGGATGTAAACTCAAGAGACTTTTTGGATAATGCAATCAAAGACTACAACGCGATGTTTGGCACGTCGTACGATACATCGTCCGATAAATTTCAGAATTATTATAAAGATCTCAGCGAACGTGTAAAAAATCGTGAGGTCGACATTTTAATCGTGGTGAATATGTTTTTGACCGGTTTTGACGCTACAACGCTCAATACACTTTGGGTGGATAAAAACTTGCGATTGCATGGATTACTTCAAGCCTATTCACGCACTAACCGCATTTTGAACAGTGTTAAGACGTTCGGGAATATTGTTTGTTTCCGTAATTTGGAAAAAGCGACTAACGAGTCAATTGCTTTATTTGGCGATAAAGAAGCATCCGGTATTGTGCTTTTAAAGTCATACAACGAATACTATAATGGTTATAAAGACAGCGACAAGGAAGTGCGTGGATATAAAAGTATGATTGAGGAGTTATTGGCGAAATTCCCTGTAGGCGACCGGATATTAGGAGAGCAAAATCAAAAAGATTTTATCAGGCTCTATGGTGCAATTTTGCGTGTGCGTAATATCTTAGTTACCTTTGATGAGTTTGCAGGGAATGAGATATTAACGGAGCGGGATGTTCAGGATTATCATAGCGCATACATTGATCTATACAAAGAATTGCGAAAAACCGGCGATGAGGAGAAAGAAAATATCAACGACGATTTGGTCTTCGAGATGGAGTTGATTAAGCAGATTGAGATCAATATCGATTATATTCTCGCTCTCATCAAAAAATATCATGCGGATCATACGAAAAATCGAGAAATCTTGGTTGATATTAATAAGGCAATTGATTCAAGCGTTGAGTTGCGTAACAAGAAAGACCTTATCAATCAGTTTATTACCTCGCTTGATGTAAGTGCGGTTGTTGATGAGGAGTGGCAAACATTTGTTGAGAAGAAGAAGATTGAAGAGCTTGATAAGATTATTTCTGATGAAAACCTTGATCGTGATGCAGCGTATAAATTTATGCGCAATGCGTTTCGGGATGGAAACGTTGCAACAACCGGGACAGATATTGCCAAAGTTTTACCGCCGGTATCACGTTTTTCTAAGACTGGCGAGCGAACCAAAAAGCGTGAGAGTGTGATAGAGAAGCTGACTAGGTTCTTTGAGCGATTTTTTGATATTTCGAATGGTGTTGTGTAGAAAAAGTTTTATAAAAACTATAAGAAAGGCGGAAAACCAAAAATAAGGATAATCCTATCATGGTAAAAAAGAGAGTTTTTATCAGTTTCGATGTGGATCATGACGAGGGAACAAAAAAATGCTGGCTTGGCAGGCGAAGCTTCAAGATAGCCCATTTGATTTCACTGATGCGTCCGTGAAAGAACATCTTACAGGTGACTGGAAGGAAAAAGTTAAACGCCGGATGTCCAACATTGATGTCGTTATTGTTCTTTGTGGAGAATATACCCACACGGCAAGCGGTGTTTCGGCAGAAGTGAGTATGTCAGGTTAAGTGTGTAAACGGCATTTTTCATAAGAGCT
>JAGGZS010000293.1 GCA_021161885.1 bacterium | reverse complement strand
TTTACTCAACTATCCGAAAACGACTATATTATAGATGCAAAAATGCCCATAGACGAATTTAAAGAACTTTTAGGTATTGAAAATATTATTCTTAAAGATGAAGAAGATTATGATACATTAGGCGGATATGTATTCGCTTTGCTCGGAACAATTCCGCCTGTGGGAAAAAATTTTGTAAGACACAATATTGCGTTTGAAATATACAAAGCTAAAAGAAACAGGCTCATTAAGCTTAAAGTTTCTAAAATTACAAAACAAGATGAAGACAATATTACTAACGATCAAAGAAACGGCCAAACATAATGATGCTGAAAAAAATACGCACATATTTCATAACCGGTTTAATAATTATTTTACCGATAATCGTGTCGATTTATTTATTCACTTTTTTATTTGTAAAATTAACCGACTATATTTTCAATCTGTTCCCTGAAATATATCTAACAAAATTTCAATTTAAAATTTTGCTTAGGTTAATCGCATTGGGTTTGCTTATAGCAGTGATTATTTTACTTGGAATGTTCGGGCGCAACGTGATAGGCAGGAAACTTCTTTATTTTGGAGAATCCATCCTGCTTAAAATCCCCCTTTTAGGCAGGGTTTATATTGCCGTAAAACAGGTAAGCGAAGCCTTCTTAGGATACGATAAAAATATCCTCAACCAAGTTTGCCTTATTGAATACCCGCGTAAAGGACTGCATTCTATCGGGTTTATAACATCAAAAACGATAGGAGAAATTCAGTACAGGACACAAAAATCAGTGGTAAACGTATTTATACCGACCACTCCCAATCCGACTTCAGGTATTTTCATAATGGTTTCTGAAAAAGAAGTTATTCCTCTGCAAATGACTATCGAAGAAGGGCTGAAACTGGTCATTTCAGGAGGAGCTGTAGTTCCTAAATTTAATCCAAAAAATGATAAACATCCTTCTCTAAAAGAAATTAAATAATGTCCGAACTTTTTAAGACCAACGGTATAATTATACGCAAATTCGATTATTCAAATACAAGCGTCGTATTTCATTTTCTATCAGCGGATAACGGAATCGTTCACATACTCGCAAAAGGAGCTAAAAACAAAAAAAGCTCTTTTTCCGGTAAACTTGAGTTTTTTCAGGAAATCTACTGCACTTATTTTAAAACAGGCAAATCCGATCTTTTCATTCTCAAAGAGTGCGGGTTCATTAGAGATTTTCCAATTATTAAAAAAAATATCACCCTGTTTTATATCAGCTCACATATGCTTGAGGTAATATCGCTTTTCCCATGGGAAGACCAAGACGCAGCGAAAATTTTCAATCTAATATCAGCTATATTTACATTTTTCGAAAAAACCACGGATGATAAGTATATACTACTGCTTAGCTTTTATATTTTAAAAATTTTATACGTTTTAGGGTACACTCCTAACCTTGAAACTTGTTGTAAAACAAATAAACCTTTTTTCCAAATTATATCGCCCGCAGTATATCCGGATATAGGATTTTCGAATGTAACGCAATCTGATAGAAAAAATTTTCGGATAGAAAAGGAAACTATTGCCATCCTAAGAAAACTTAACCAAATTAGTAAACTTAAACAGGTTAATGAGTTTACAGGCTATTTGAGGTATAAACTTCAACTTACGCAATGTTTATCTTTTTTTATTGAAAATATATCCGGTAAAAAATTCAAAACTTACAAAACAATGCTTCAGTTTATTTAAAAAAAATTTTTTTTTGATTAATTTAATTAAAATACTTAACTTCACTCGCTGTCTGAAGCAGTTCGCTGCTGTCAGATACGATAGTCGGATAAGTAGCGTCGCCGACATTCACATTGATTTGGCTGTCAAGATTGTTCTCACTGAAAAAAGATTTAAGATTCTTAAATATCCGTTGGGATATGGCATCTACAGCCACACCGGTACAAGGACATAAAATCAAATAAACCTGTTCATCGGTATTGGTTACATAATCGTTGTCCCGAAGGCAACTTTTTAAAACCTGCAAAACATCTTCCTGTGAAAAAGAGAAAGCCTGTAAGACATCGGCTAAACCATCTATCTCAATAATTATTAAAGATAACTCTGTGCCGGTATTTACGGATTTTTCTAATTCCGCCTGAATTTTATCCTGAAAATCATCTACCGAAACAAACAATGCTTCAGGCTCGGTTTTCTCAGAAACCTCATTTTTACCTATTTGCGCTGCCTGTTGGCCGGCAGATTTTAAAATAACGGTTTTCGATTGAGAAGCCGCATCATTTTCGCAATCAAGCATACTTTCCACAAACTGTCCGATTAAATTTTCCGACCGTTCAATCTGTGATACATCAACTTTGATTACAGCATCTGCCAAAGAAGACTGCCCCATATTTTCCGCTGTTAATTCCTCTTCAGTTACAATGTTTTCAAACAACTTTTTATTCATAGATTTTCGCAGAGCCTGAGCGCCGGATATTTTGCCGGATTTATATAATTGCTGAAGTGTTTGGTCCATAGTGCAGTTACCTTCTTTTTTGTTCGTTTCCATAATAGAAGATATCTGATGTGATTTTCCTTCACGGATTAAGTTAGATACCCCCGGGTTCACAACAAGAACCTCATGGACGGCGATTCTGCCGGATCCGTCTTTTTTCTCTAACAACTGCTGAGCCACAACCCCTTTAAGGGACGAAGCCAGCATGGTTCTTATCTGTTCCTGCTGATTGTCAGGGAACACATCTATTATCCTGTTAATTGTTTTTGGAGCGCTGTTGGTATGCAATGTGCCGAATACGAGCACCCCCATTTCAGCGGCAGTCAAAGCAAGAGCAATAGTTTCAAGGTCTCTCATTTCTCCAACCATAATAACATCAGGGTCTTCGCGCATGGCAGAGCGAAGAGCGTTTGCGAAAGATTTACTATGGCGCCCAACTTCCCTGTGCGTTATAAGAGCTTTTTTCTCTTCATGCACAAATTCAAGCGGATCTTCAATTGTTATAATATGTACATCTTTTGTTGAATTTATAAGATCGATCAATGAAGCAAGCGTTGTTGATTTACCTGAACCAGTAGGTCCGGTAACCAGCACAAGACCATTTTTAAGCATAATGAAATCCTGTATAGTGCTGGAAATGCCAAGCTCATTCACCGATAAAACCCGTGTGGGGATCAATCTGAACACCCCGCTTATTCCGTTATTCTGCCTGAAAATGTTGCCTCTAAAGCGCGCAACTCCTTTTATCTCATAAGAAAAATCTACGTCGTTTTCCTGTTCAAACAATCTTATCTGTTCCGTATCCATTATCTCATAAAAATATTTTTTGTTTATTTGGGAAGTAAGAGGTTCAAGGCTGGTTCTGCGCAGCGAACCGTTAATACGTATCACAGGCACTTCATTAGGCACCATATGTAAATCAGAACCGCCATGGTCTTCCAATAATCTTAATAACGCGTCTAATTTAGCCATATTTAATCCGTTATTTTTTGTTTTATTTGCCCTTTATCAATAGCGTATGATATTGCGTTTTCTTTTGATATCAAACCTTTTTCATACAGATCAAATAAGCTGTCATCCAAAAGGCACATACCGTATTTTATTCTACCGGTTTGTATAATAGAGGATATTTGAAATGTTTTATTATCCCTAATTAAATTAGATAAAGCCGAGGTGGCAACCATTAATTCCGAAGCGACTACCATTCCCGCCCCATCCTTCTTCGGAATAAGCTGTTGCGATATAACACCCTGTAACGACTCGGCAAGCATAGTTCTTATTTTGCTTTGCTCACCCGGCGGGAAAACATCTATGATTCTATTTACTGTGCTTATAGCATCGGTTGTATGAAGTGTACCGAAAACAAGGTGTCCCGTTTCCGCGGCGGTTAAAGCCAATGACATGGTTTCCAGATCGCGCAGTTCACCTACCATAATGACGTCGGGATCCTCCCTTAACGCCGCTCTCAAAGCGGAACTGTAACTTAAAGTATGAACCTTTACTTCACGCTGGTTTATAATTCCTTTCTTGTTATAATGAATATATTCTATCGGGTCTTCAACAGTAATTATATGGTCAGGTCTTGTTGAGTTTATTATATCAATCAAAACGGCAAGAGTAGTTGTTTTTCCACTGCCCATAGGACCGGTAACAAGCACAAGTCCCTGATGCAGTTTAGTGAAATTAACTACACGATCAGGCAACCCGATATTCTCTAACGTCGGAATACTGTCCGGTATTATTCTAAAAACAGCTCCTACCCCGCCATGATAATGATAATAAATATTGCCTCTATACCTTTTGTTATCTGAGGCGCTGTAAGCAAAATCAAAATCATAATTATTCTGGTAATATTCCTGTTGATCGGATGTTAAAATTTCAGCAAGCAAATCTCGAAGGTTCTTTAGTTTATTACTCTTTTCTCCAAGCACTTCTAATTTGCCGTGATACCTTATAACCGGAGCGCGTCCGGTAGACAAATGGATATCAGATGCACCCCGCTCCCGCGCCTGTGAAAAAATATTCTGTAATGTACTCATAATTAGTTAAACTTTGTATCCTTTAAAACAATCCGCCGTTTTTCAGCGTTCCGGAAAAACTTTTTGTAATTTTCCCTATAAGTTTCCCGCGATAACGAATCATCAGGCCTGTCCAGCTCTTTAATTTTGTTATCGAACGCTCGAAGATACAACTTAATTGTTTCTACGATTTGAGGATGGGCAAACCGTTCTAATCGCCTTAATCTTAAAACAGCTTTTTGCGCATCACCTTTACGATGATAATATCGCCAATAATCCGGCGGGAATTGAGAAAATTCTTTAATTATTTCTTCTAACCTTACATTTGTAAGGCTGAACAGGTTAGTTGTGTCCTGTCCTGTCAGTTTTTCGATATCTTCCGTTTTGCGCTTAGCTATTTTTTCTTGTGAGATAAGCTCTTTTTTCTTTTCTTCTACCTTTTTCTCTTTCACTTTCTTATGAAACATCTGAAGAGCCTCAATTTTATCGAGCAAATAAAACTTTTCTTTTTCGCTTATTTCATCAATAAAATCTATATCATCTCTGCTGTAAACCCTTAATCCGTATTCGGTTTCAATAGAGACAATATTCTGTGTCTTATCGCGGATAACCCCTTCGACAGACTCTGAATTTTTCAACAAAATCACATCGGCCGGTTTTATGGATACTTCAATCTGCAGTTTCTCCATCTGCTCAACATCAGCCGGATCAAGCAGTATTTCAGATATGAATTCATTATCCTGCGCAACTGCCTGTGTTGTTATTTCATCGTCAATATCAGGACCTTCACTAATATCGCCCGCATCATCCAAATCATCGGTGCCCTTTGATTCTTTTTTTAAAAAAGAAATACTCTTATCCTCTTCACCATATATCTGTTGCGGATATTCCTGAACGACAGGTGAATCATTATCACAAAAAATATCTTTTTTCGATTCTGTTCCGCTTGATTGCCGCGCTTGCTGACCAAAAAATTCCGAAGCCTTATTATCCTGTTCAATAACAATGCCGTCGTTAGATTGGTATACCGTGTAATTTTGCGTAAACCCGGAAGAACAAAATATTAAACAATAAATAACGAAAATAAACCCACGCGAAATTTTCATAACCTAAATTATATCCCCTATTTTTGAATATTATAAGAGCATAGATTCGTCAATAGGCATAAACCAAGACGCCGCCTCGATAAGTTCGGCAGAGGTACTGCGTTCAAAAGAGACTACTTCCACTCTGCATCCCCTTGCTTTAAGCATTTCCACAAGAGGTTCAAAATCACCGTCACCCGAGACAAGCACTACGGTATCTACTTTATCCGCTATGGCGATAGAATCAATAGCTATCCCCATATCCCAGTCGCCTTTAGCCGTTCCATCCTGCCTTATTCGCAACTCCTTAGACTTAATTTCATAACCACATCTATTAAGTACGTCTATGAATCCGCTTTGATCAATATCGCTATGTTGAACAATATAAGCGATAGCCCTTATCATTTGCCGTTTTCCGACAATCATATCGATAAGTTTTTTAAAATTAATTTTAGCGTGATAAATATTTTTAGCGGAATAAAAAATATTCTGCACATCAACAAAGACACCTACTCTTTGTGGAAAATTCCTGTAAATATTTGTCTCAAAATTTTCCGCCATATTCAAAATCCTCCTTTAAAATATCCTTACAAATCAGCACAGAAACATCTTAACATAAATTAAAAAAACTGCGAATGATAAAAAAATGGTAAATTTCAAAAACAAGGGTAAAACTCAAATATTCAGTTTCTATCTCTCTTAACATAATGTCTACTCTTTTGCTTTAAGACACTATATCATATTTTTTTTAACTTCATTAAAACTTTTCAGCACTCCCAATTTTTTATGAAGGTCGGCTGTGTTTATTCATATGTTTATAAAGTATGTTTTTTAATTTCAAGATATGCCGCTAAAAAACCAGAAAAAATAAAATTTTATATCTCATTTTTCATCCTTAAATACCGAAGAACAGTATATATAGAAAAAACAATCTAATTAATTTGCTTACAATTAATTTTTTAAAATAAAGGTGTTGAGATGAAAAAAAAAGATACTTTAAAACGGGGGAATATTCTTCTTGAAGCGGGAACCAACGAGGTGGAAATTATTGAATTTATAATTGATGGATGCGCATACGGCATAAATGTAGCAAAAGTACAGTCCATTATTTTATATCCCGATAACATAATGGCTATTCCAGAGTCGCATCCGGCTTTATTAGGAATGATTAATTTGCGGGGAAATGTTATAACTGTAATTAACCTTGCGAAATATCTTGGTAAAACTGAAATTCTTGATATGGATAAATCAAGGGTAGTAGTTTGTAATTTTAATAATATTGTTGTCGGGTTCGCTGTTGATGAGGTTACCCGGATACATCGTATGTCTTGGAACCAAATAGAGGTTCCCAGCTCGTTTTTTTCTTTAGAAGATAATGTCGTGGTAGCTGTTGCGAAACTTAAAGAAGCTATTATTCTTCTGCTTGATTTTGAGAAAATCACATCCGACATTAATCCCGAATGCGGTATTCAGCAGAGCGAGACAATAGATTATCATGCCGAAGAAGTTAAGTTTAACAGAGCTGATAAAACAATATTTGTGGCGGAAGATTCGGTATTCATCAGGAAAATGCTTCTTGATTATCTAAATACCTCAGGTTATAAATCAGTCTATTTTAATAATGGACAAGAAGCATGGGATAAACTGCGCGAATTATCCGCTTCAGGTAAAATTGAAGATTATGTATCCCTGTTTATTTCTGATATAGAGATGCCTCAGATGGACGGGCTTCATCTTATACAAAATATTAAAAACGATTCTAAATTACAACATTTACCGTGTGTGGTCTTTTCCTCTTTAATAACCGATGAAGTTGCCCATAAATGCGAATCTGTCGGAGCAGACGCGCAGATTAGCAAACCTGAAATTGCAGGGCTGATTGATTTAGTAGATAAATATGTTTTAAAATAAATGTTTTGTTTATCCTGCGATAAATCGATTTTTTACAATTCATTTACAAATTATTTTAAAAAAAACCTATCCTGTTTTTGCGGTCTTGTACTATAATCTTTATCAATCTTTTTTGAACACCTAAATCATGTATGCTGTTTGTTATATAGGCATAAATTAATCCCATATAAGAATGTTTTTAGTTTTAATTTCGGGTTCAAGTTTAAATATCGGTCAACTGATATAAAATTAGGGTACACAGACGTGTCTAAAAAAAACAATAAAAATAAACAGGTTATAAAGTTAAAACCTGTTGATGATAAGAAGCTAAGTCCGCCTAAGAAATCGTTTGTCAGCTGGCATATATTTTTTTTATTTCTTATTCTTGTTACCGGTTTTTCTCTGCGGTATTCTTATATCACAGGCGATACAAGAACCAAAATAAATCATTTTCCTAAAGGTGTTGGAATAGGCGACGAACAATTTCTCGGATATGACGGGGTGAGATATGACTGGATAGCTTCAAACGTATATTTTGGAAGGGGGTATGGTTATAAACCGAACAAACCAGACGGATGGCGTCCGCCGGGGTATCCGTTTTTCCTTACAGCAGTATATTTTTTTGCGGGAAAAAATTATTTTGCAGTAAAATTTTTGCAGGTTTTGTTATCTACGTTTACCATTTTGTTGATTTATCTGATTACGAATAAAGCCGCGGGAAAAAAAACCGCTTTAGTATCGTCGTTAATTTGCGCTTTATATTATGATGCTGTTATTTTCCCGCTGCTTTATTATTCAGAGACACTTTTCGGTTTTTTGACAGCGCTTATACTTTATCTTCTTTTGTTTTTTAACCGTTTCGATACTAAACCTTTTTTTATCAGGTACGCGTTTATGTTCATTCTCGGTTTGATTAGCGCTTACGCTGTTCTGGTAAGACCTATATTTTTGCCGATGCTTCCGTTTATTTTGTTAGGGTTAGGGTGGGACAACAAATTTTCCAAACTATTTTTTAAAAAAATATTATTTTACTTATTAACCGTGGTAATTGTGCTGATGCCGTGGTCGGTTAGAAACTCTAAACTTTATAAACGCCCTGCTTTTATATCTAATAACGGAGGGTTTAATTTTTCTATGGGGTTTTGCGAAAACGCCAATGGGTATTTTTTGCCGGAACGCAAACGTTTCACGGAAAAAGAAAAACAAATAATGAAAAATAAAAACGCTTTTGCTATAGGGAAAACGTTTGTTAAAGAACACCCTATGCGCGCGTTAGAGTTGTTTTTAAAAAAAATTCAAATACAACTGTTTTGCAGGAGCAGTAGGAAATTTGTGGTTTTTTTTAAAGAAAATCCTGTGCCTATGCTATGTTATACTCCCATAATACTTTTATTGTTTATTGGCGGTATGATTGCGGGGCTTTTTTATAAAAGGAAAAAACTTATTATTTTTTATTGTTTTATAAC
>JAGGZS010000344.1 GCA_021161885.1 bacterium | reverse complement strand
TTTCAGAAATTTAGAAATTTTCCCTATACTTTTGCAACAACCCCAACAAAAGACGGCGAATTAATCGAAGGGGTATCCATAAAAGACGGTAAACGCCATACCCTTTGCATATCCACCCAAGCTGGATGCTCTTTTGCCTGCGCCTTCTGCGCAAGCGGGAAAAACGGATTTGTGCGTAACCTGTCGACCGGTGAAATTATCGACCAGATCCGCATTATGACTCAGGATAAACCGGCAACAAACTTAGTCTTTATGGGCGGCGGTGAACCGCTTGCCAATTACGATAATTTCAAAAAGGCTTATAACATTATTATCGACCAACGCTGTCTCGGTATCGGACAGAGAAAAATAACCGTATCTACAGCTGGATATTTACCGGGTATCAGCAAACTTGTTAAATCGGATTTAAGACCAGTTCTGGCGTTATCCCTTCATTCCCCGTTCAACACGGCACGATCTGAGATTATGCCCATCAATAAAAAATATCCTATTGAACCGGTACTCAAAGAATGCAGCGATTACGCTAAAATAAGCGGCAGGCAAATTACCATAGAATATATTGTTATCCCTGATTTTAATATATCCGGCAAGGATATAAAAGAACTCATTAAGCTGTTTATAAATTATCCTGCTAAGATAAACCTTATTCCGTTAAACCCTATTGCGGAGTTCAATTTCAGGAGTCCTTCTAAAAATGAGGTTGAAAGGGTAGCTACATTATTAAGGGATAACGGCATCTTCGCGTCTATACGATGGAGCAAAGGATCGGGCATAGACGCTGCCTGCGGACAACTTCGAGTGCATCGTAACCTTAAGAACGGCAAAGAGAAATAGCCCGTTTCATATCGTCTTCGGTAACATTGTTTACGATACGCGCGTTACCTATTTTATCAGGCAGAATAAACCTTATTTTACCATCTTTCACCTTTTTATCGTGTTTCATATATTCTATTATTTTATCCGCAGACAATTGTTCAGGGATATCAACCGGCAGTCCTGATTTTATGATAAGATTTTTTACGCGGGCAGTGTCTTTTTTAGAAAACCCTGTTTTTTGTTCAGCAAGCCTGCACGCCGCCGCCATTCCCACAGATATCGCCTCGCCGTGCACGAACGAATCGTAATCGGTCAATGCCTCTATCGCATGCCCTACGGTATGCCCGAAATTGAGTATTGCCCTGAGCCCTGATTCCCGCTCATCCTGCTCAACAACGTAAGCCTTTATCTCACAGGATACAGCTATAATATGGGATAACGATTTTTCTTCAAGCGCTAAAATATCGTATAGATTATTTACGAGATAATCAAAAAAGGTCTTGCCGTGTATGACTGCGTATTTTATCACTTCAGCGAACCCGGCTTTAAGTTGTCTGATTTCAAGAGTTTTTAACACTAACGGATCAATAAGCACAATTTTCGGCTGATAAAAAGCGCCTACAAGATTTTTCCCTTCTTTAAGGTTGATGCCTGTTTTACCGCCGACACTGCTGTCTACCTGCGACAGAAGCGTTGTCGGTATCTGCACAAAGGGGATGCCGCGCATATAACTTGAGGCGGCAAACCCTGCTAAATCGCCCACAACACCACCGCCTAAAGCCACAACAAAACTGTTCCTGTCAAAATGGGATTTAAGCATTTCATGATAAAGAGTTTCAAGATAAGTTATTGATTTTGTTTTCTCGCCGTCCGGCAGAATTATTGAAGAAACCTCAAACCCGTTTTCAGTTAAGTTATTGATCAGCGGTTTAAGATACCATTGCTTGACTACCTCGTTTGTTATAACGGCGCATTTTTTTCCTAATCCCAAATTAGTTAAGTAAGAAGACGCTTCAGCGAGTATATTATTTTTTATAAAAATGTTGTATGACCTTGACCCTAAATCTATATGTATTTTCCGAGGCATATATTTATTCCTTATCTATTTTTTATTTGGACGGTTTTTAAGAGCCAAACATTTGCCGAGTAAATCCTTAGCTCGTTTGTTATTCGGCTGAATATTTAATATTTTTTCGTATATTCGCTTCGCTACCGAGATATTATATTTTTCATTAACATAAATGTTTGCTAACAGGAACAGCCCGTTTATATCATCGGGCGATCGGTTGAGCAATTTTTTTAAAGTTAAAATCGCCTCGTCGGTTTTGTTTTTATCCCGTAAAAACAAAGTTTTCATTATATACAGTTCAGAGTTGCCCGGACTTAGCTCTATGGCTTTATCGATATTATATAACGCTTTTTGCGGTTTATCAAGATGTTCGTATATGGCAAACAGATTAGCGTACGACCTGAAATCTCTCGAGTCCTGTTCAATCGCTTGGTCAAGATAGGCTATGGCTTTGTCTATTTGCTGAAGTTTCATGTAAAGTACTGCTATGTTGCCAAGTACTCTCGGGTCTTTCGGATTATAAAGCAATGCCCGTTCGCTGTGGTAAACAGCGCGTTTCATATAACCTTTATTCATATATATTAATCCTAAACTCCCGTGGGCACGATAACTTACGGGGGTAGTCTTAGCGGTTTTCCACCAGAACCTGAACGAGGATTTCCAGTCGTAATTTCGCCTTACCGTAAGGGTTGTCAGGCAAAGAATAATAAAAAGGAATAAGATAAAACAAGCGCGCTTTTTTAATGTATCGTTAAAATTTACAAAAAAATACTCAAAAGTCCCGCCAACCAATAAAGATACGGCAAACGAAGGAACATATAAAAAACGGTCAGCCATTAGAATCCCTATGGAGATAATGTTTGATACGGGCATTATGGTTATTAAAAACCAAAAAACGCTGAACGAAAATATTTTTTTACCCGATTTATAAGCGTATAAGGCGGAAATTAATATTGTTAAAAGCGTTATTAGCGAGATGATAAATACGGGTGATAATGCCGATGTTATTATCTCAGGTTTATAGTCGATAGACTGGCGGATAGGGATAAGCAGTTTTCCGATATAAACGATAAATACTTTCGCCATGGTTAGATATGTGAAAATTTTTGTACCTCCGGCAGGCAGGTGAAAATATTGGGTCGACCCGTAATATACTAAAAAACGGATAAGCATATAAATAAGTGTCGCGACCGCAAAAGGAATAAGAGAGAGACAAAACTTTTTAAGTGGTATTTTGCGAAGGAAAACAAACCAGATCAGAATTAAAATAGGCATAGCTATGATAGATGCTTCTTTGCAGAAAAGCGAAAAGAGATACGATAAAACAGATAACCAGTATAACGGCGATTTAAATAAATTTTTGGTTTTTCCAAGATGAGCGTAAAAGAACAATTTTACTGTCGCGAACAGGAAAAAAGCAGAAAAAACATCAGTTCTGCCAAGTATAAAAGTAACCGATTCGGTATGTATAGGGTGTACCGCAAAAATCAAAGCAACTAAAAATGACCCTTTGCGCGACAGGAAAATGCAGGCAATAAAAAAAAGAAATATTGTTGTGAACATATGAAAAATCAGGTTCGTTAAATGGTATCCGAAAGGGTTATCTTGCCATACAGCGTAATCTATAATCAAAGAAGCTATGATTAACGGTCTGTAAAATGTTGCCTTTTGCGATCTCGCAGAGGCTTCCCAAAAATCTACGGAAAAAACTTTTGCAATGTTTGAAAAATCTTTTATAAAAAAATTTTTTTTGATAAATACGTTATCGTCCCATACAAAATCGTTTCTCATCATATTTGAATACGATATTACCGACATTAATCCGAGAAGAACAATAACCAGCCATGTTTTATATTTATC
>JAGGZS010000122.1 GCA_021161885.1 bacterium | reverse complement strand
ATTTCATTTATTTTTATCCTTTCTTTTAATCCGCATTATAACAAATTTAACACTCTTTTTTATATGATTTTATTTCGCAACACTCCCAATATATTGAAAAATGCCATTCATTTACACAGTTAATCTAACGTACTCATTTAAAAAAAATTAATCAGCGGGATTGATTTGTATAGCCTTTTCACATTTATCAATATAATTTTGTATATCCTTATTGTCGGGCTGTAAATTTAATGCTTTCTGGAACTGCAAGATGGCTTTGCGGTACTCTGCGTTATCATACAACTTTTTACCGAGATCATAACACGCTTTGAATAAAACAATTTCTACGGTTTCCTGTCGTTCAGCCGATACGGCTTTTTCTTCTTTCTTCTCTTTGACAGGTTTCACAGGCGCAACCGCCATGACCGCTTTTCTATGCGCTTCGTGTTTGGCTTTTTTCTCTCGTTCCTGAGCGGCTTTGAGCTCTTGCTCTGCCTTGCGGATCCGTTTCTTTGCCCGGTTTAATTCCGTTTCTTTCTGTTTTAAGGCGGTTAAGGTTTTTTTTAGAAAATTTTGGGCTTCTTTATTATCCGGTTCAAGAGTCAATACTTTTTCGAAAAATTTTTGTGCTTTCTCGTAATTGCCTACATCAAAATAAGTTTTGCCGACTACCATTTCTTTCTTGATTGCTCTTTGTATTTTATCTTGTTCAGATTCTGTTTCACGTTTCTCGGTATAATCTACTTTTGGTTCGGTTATTTCATCTTTTTCGGCAAACTCCTGTTTTTTCTTCTCAATAAGCAGAACAATGTTACTGAGTTCTTTTCTGGATAACTGAGCCAAATCGCCTCGCGCGATAACAGGGAGAAGGTTTACGTTTTTGCCATCGTCTGAAGCGTCTATTTTCCATACTCCTAATTCTTGGGCTAAAAACAATTCTACCGCATAATACACACCTGCGCCTTCACTTTCATAAATACTCAGATAATAAACAACCATTTTTTCGTTATCAAAAATATACACATCAAGCGGAACTACGCTTATAAACGAATTTTCCATATTGACCATACTGGATAATTCATCAAGCGCGCTTGAAAAATCGTTAAAATTAATTTTTTTCCGCGCTTTTGCCGAAAATAATTCATAAAAAACAGCTTTCTGGTCTGCGTAATAAATATTTTCAAGATAAAACTGCCCTAACTTAACCGGATTAGCGGGCGGTTGTGGAGCTTTAACAGCTATCAACTTTTTTTTCATTGATCCGCATCCGATTACCATGGGGATAATAGTTATTAAAACCACAAACAAAAGAACAAATTTTTTAAATTTACTGAAGAATAATCTCATACTCTGAACCCTTATAAGTTACAATTATTGAAGAAATAGTTATTTTTTCTATAACTACATCGCCGACAGTTTCATGTTCTCTGTACGGCAAACCATTTACATATACAAAATACTCCGTAGGACTCCAAATGACGCCGGACACAACAAACTCAGGAAACTCGTCGACTACTTCCGATACCACCGTCCTAACCGGCAGCACAGGTTCTTCAGGTTCTTTTTCGCTAATTGCGAAAGATTCAAGGTCATCCATTCTCATTTCATCTTCAATATCAGGACCAAGATTGATATTGATTTTTTCATCCAGATCGCAATAATCTTTACTTTTTGTTAAATCGGCTGGGATATTATCGATAACAACAGGCTTATTTATATTTTTTGCGCCAAAATCGATAGAATCGTCTTCATTGAAAAAATAGATATACGCCAAAAAACCGGTTCCGATAAAAATCATTACGATTAAACCGATCATTACAGCTGCCCAAACACCTCTTTTAGCACGGGACTGGCGATTGCCCCAATTAAAAAAATTGGTATTAAGCCGACCGGATTTTTTGGAATTTTTATCGGCTTTTTTAAGCGCGTTGATTATAAGGCTCATTTATTTTAACTCTATTATTTTAAATACGGAACATTAGATTTTTTCTGAGCGCCAATCATGGCAATCCTTGTATTTATATCAACTATACCGTCAGGATTAAGACCGGACTGCTGCTGAAATTTTTTAACCGCTTCAACAACTTTATCATCGTATGAACCGCTTATAACACCTTTATATACCCCTAAATCCCTTAATACTGCCTGAATATTTTTCACGGTTTTTCCTGAACTGGAAAAATAATAAATATCATCAGCGTTTATAACGCCTTTAATGAAATAGACAGCGTTACCGACAAATATATCTTCTAAATCAGATTTCGCGACTTTTTTTTCTTTGACGCCTTCAACAATATTGAGCCCGTCGGGCGATACCGATTTCAAAAGGACATATTTTCGGATATCCTTGGGATCGGAAATTTCCAGTAAAACAGGAATGTTATACTTAATTAATGTATCGAGGTCAGCCCATGAGACCACATATGACAACCCCGCGCTAAGCGCTATTTTCTCGTAATCAAGCTGATCTTTATGAATATATTTTTTTCTGATTGACTGGATTAAAGCAGGGTTCACCTTCCACATAGCCAACAGGTCGAGCACTGCTCCCATTGATGCATTATCGGGTTTAATTTCTTTTATCGGTACAGGAGCAACAGCTGCCGGTATCGCCGCAGAATTCCAGTCGTTGACAAACACTGTTTTAATCTGCTTTTTTTCCTCAATAAGCCGCTCTATTGCCTGTTCATATATTTTGCGGTTATTGATTATCGTATTGGAAAACAGGTCGATATGATCTTTTATCTCATTATAATAGGAAAAAACGAGCACTGCTAAAAGCACAAACGCGCCTGCCGTTACAAGTTTAAAAACTCGCCGGAACGAAAATTTTAAAGAAAAAAATGATGATTCCAAATCTTTTAACGGTTTTTTGCCTTGTATCTCTTTAATCGCTTTTTTTACAAGTTTATAATGTATTTTTTTCGTCTCAGACACATAAGCCGCAAGCAGTGTGTTATCGCAAACAACATTTATTATTCTCGGCACTCCTTTTGAAAATGAAAATATTTTTTTTAACGATTTATCGGAAAAATGAACGGATCCGTCAGAACCGGCAATTTTTAACCTATGATAAATATATTCAACCGTTTCTTTGTAATCTAAAGGATACAGATGGTATCTTACGGTAATGCGCTGGTTAAGCTGTCGAAGTTCCTGCCTGTTTAAAATATCCAATAATTCCGGTTGACCGACCATAATAATCTGAAGCAATTTTTCTTTTTCCGTCTCAAGATTAGAAAGCATACGCAACTGTTCTAATGTCTCAAAAGGCAAATTCTGGCATTCATCAATAAGGACTACAACATTTCTATTTTGTTCTTTTTGGCGTAACAAAAATTCGTTCAGTTCATCGACTAATTCCTTTTTTGACTGTGCTTTTGTGGGGATTCCAAGGTCTTGGTTTATTGCCTGAAGAATTTCAAAAGCATTAAGATACGAATTTAAAACAAATGCCACTTCCACGTTAGGATTAACCCTGCTTAACAATGCCCTACACAGCGTTGTTTTACCCGCTCCTACTTCGCCGGTTATCATGATAAAACCTTTACGAGCCTCTATGCCATAAGTCAAATGAGCTAAGGCTTCCTGATGTTTTTTACTGGGAAACAAAAAATGTGAATCAGGAGTTAAATCAAATGGATTATCTTTTAATCCAAAAAATTCTTTATACATATTAATCTCTTTACCCTAACAAAATTTATTTTTTATTTTTCTTTCGCCAAATTACTTTTTTCCTCAGGTTGATGGGGATTTTCTTCAGATTTTTTAAGTTCATCCATATAATTTAACTGTAAATTAGAT
>JAGGZS010000144.1 GCA_021161885.1 bacterium | reverse complement strand
TTTTTAATCAAAGCATTAAAAAAAATAATTTTGCGGAATCCGTTTTTGTCGCGTTTTAATAATATTTATTTTATCCGTAAAAAATATTTTAACTGTTTTACGCAAACACAAAAAATAAATAAAATGAAATTATTGTTTTGTGTGTTTTTTGTTGACAGTTTTATGCTCAAATATATAATTAATGAAATGTTGATAGGACAATCTGCGCGCAATATGTCTGCTTCTCGATAATACTGAACTTAAATTGTAGTTGTTTTATAAATATTAAAATCGAGTGTTCCTTTAAAGAAATTTTTGTAAGGTTGGAATAATAAAAGATACTTACTGTAATGTGATTGGAATATTAAAGGAGGTTTTTATGAGAGAGGTAATTAAGGGTGTAGCGGGTTTAGTAATCATATGTTTTGTTTCATGCTTTGTTAGCGGATGCGCTTCAAACAGGCAGGCAAAAACTCCTGATGAATTGATGTCAGACCAGTTTACTTTTAGCGATGTGCCTATTCCGTCAAAATTCGAGCTTTTAAGAAAACAGTCTTATGCTTTTAAAGACGGGCAAGCGAGAATAGCCTTGTTGAGATATAAAGGCAAAGGTAAAATCGATGATATTTCATGGTTTTATCAGGAAAAAATGTCGCAGTTTCAATGGCAGGAAGTCAATATAATAGATTATGACAAAAATATGCAGCAGTTTTCTAAACAAGCCGAAAATTGTTTAGTTACAATAGAAAAAATAAATGATCCGTGGTTCGGTATTTTTCCTTGCCGTAAAATTTTAATAACCGTACAGCTGATACCTCAAAAACAAAACAGTTCTGCGGGACAGGGAGCGGTTTTAAATAAGCCGCCTGCAAAAGAAGCTCCGGCGACATATAACTCTAATGATTCAGAAGCACTTCCTATGCCCGTACTCAAATGAGTTTTGCGTTAATTTAAATTTCGGTGTAACAGCAGGCACTTTAAATTAAAGTTATATTTGAAGTGTATTAAAATTTTAATGTTGACTAAAATAGTTAAATATTTTAATATTACCGTTCGAAATTTGAACGTAGGTATCTGATATGAAATTTACCCTGATAGATAAAATATTATCTTGTAACGGAAAAGATAAAATTACCGCAGTTAAAAATTTGTCCTTAGGTGAAGAATATCTTTCCGATCATTTTCCCGGTTATCCTGTAATGCCCGGTGTGCTGATGATTGAGGCTATGGTTCAAACAGCTAACTGGTTAATTAGGATATTGACGGATTTTTCTGTTTCGATGTTTGTAATGGAAGAAGCCCGTAACGTCAAATACGGTAAATTTGTTGTTCCGGGAGATCGACTTGAGTTGTCGATCATCCTTAAGGAAATAGATAAAAATTACGCTTCATTTAAGGGTAAAGGTATGCTGAACGGCGACGTAGCCGTATCCGCCCAATTTAAGATACATTTTTTTAATCTTGCGGAGCAAGATATAAAGTTGGCTTTCAACGATAAATTGCTGCGTGATAATGCTCGTAAAATATTTAACGAGTTAGGGGGTGCTAAGATTTCGGAGCGCGCGCATAATATAAGGAGTACTTGATGAATTATAAAGATAAGGTGGTTATTGTTACAGGCGCGTCTCGTGGAATCGGGAAATCGATAGCCCTGCACTTTGGCGCTCAGGGCGCAAAAGTCGCGGTTAATTATCGGTCAAATAAAGATGCCGCACAAGAGGTTGCCGCATCAATCAAGACTGCGGGCGGTGAAGCTTTTGCCGTACAGGCTGATATATCTAACAGGGCGGATTGCCGAAAATTAGTTGAAAAAGTTATTGGTAAATGGGAAACAGTACATTATTTAATAAATAATGCCGGCATTACAAGAGACGGGTTGGTAATGGGATTGGAAGAAAGCGATTTGGATGCTGTGCTTAAAACTAATCTTGAAGCAGCCATATTGCTCTCAAAACTTGTTCTTTCTTATATGATGATGCAGAGGTTCGGAAGGATTATTAATATATCATCTATTTCAGCGGATAGCGGACGTAAAGGGCAGGCGGTTTATTCCGCGTCTAAAGGGGCTGTGGAATCTTTCACAAAAGTGCTCGCTTTGGAAGTCGGGGTTAAGGGCATAACCGTTAATGCTGTTTCACCGGGTATGATAGAAACAGATATGAGCGATTTTGTAAGGGGTGCGGCGAGTAAGGAAATTCTGGCGCAAATTCCCCTTAAAAGATTTGGGCAGCCCGATGATGTCGCTTCATGCGTATTATTTTTGGCTTCGGATCAAGCAAGTTATATAACCGGTCAAATATTTAAAGTTGACGGCGGGCTTACTTTAGGGATAGGCGTTTGAACTTGAGTTTGTTTTTAATATAGATTAAAATATTTAAGAATTTTATTTTTATGGAGGAAATTGAATGTTAGCAAAAGAAGAGATTTATTCAAAAGTGTCCGATTGTCTTATCGAGGCATTAGGTGTCGATGATGACGAAATAACAAAGACTGCTACTTTAACCGGTGATTTAGGCGCGGAATCAATAGATTTTCTTGATATTGTTTTCAGGCTGGAAAAAGCCTTTGGAATAAAAATCCCCCGTGGCGGATTATTTCCTGAAAATATTCTTTCTAATCCTGAATATGTAAAAGACGGGCGCGTTACTGAAGACGGGCTTAAACAGCTTCGTGATACAATGCCGCATCTTGATGTGGAGAAATTTGCAAAAGATCCTAACGTGAATAATTTTGCCGACCTGTTCACTGTTGATATGTTGGTGAATTATGTTCTTACAAGATTAAACTAATTTAACTCATAGATGAGTGTTTGCGGTTAGAATGCCGATAAATTTTAATTCGACAAATGAATATTTTGTTTTGCCGGAACATAATGCATCTCAATTATATTCGGTGGGAACCGATATTGTTGAATTTAGTAGAGTTTTTAGGTTAAATAAAAAGAATCCGGCAGTATTTAACCGTTTGTTAAATGATTCCGAGAAGAAAATAATAAAAAAATGTTGCCGTGAATTTGAAAAAACAGAATGGACGGCTCGTTTTTTTGCAATGAAAGAAGCTGTGATGAAATCTTGCGGGATTGGTTGGCAGGAAGGGGTATCGTGGCAGGATATTGAACTTAAAAAAAGTTTATTCACTCAGTCTACTAATATCCGGGGCGAGCTGAAAATGAAAATTAAAGGTTTAATAAATAAAAATTTAGTTGTATCGGCTAAGCATGAAAAATTAGTTGTAGCTTATGCCGTATCGTTGAAGAAATAAAGTATGTCAATACACGAAAGGCTAATATGCGTTGGATTCTTATTGATCGATTTATAGAGCTGAAAAAAAACGAGTATGCCAAGGCAATAAAAAACGTAACTATGGGTGAAGACCATATACACGATCAGTTTCCAAGTTATCCGATAATGCCTAATTCTTTAATTATCGAGTCTATGGCACAAACCGGGGGGATATTAGCCGGATATAGTTTAGATTATAAACGGCAGATATTTCTCGCTAAAATCCAAAAAGCGATTTTTAAAAAAATTGTGCGTCCGGGCGATCAAATGATTCTGCAGGCATGGTTAGATGATCTTCGGGATGAAGGCTGTCGCATAAGGGCTGTAGCTACTGTTGACGGTGAACAGGCGGCATTGGCGGATATTATGTTTGTCGGGTTAACAAAACCTAACGGCGGCAACTCATACGGTGGCAATGAAGATGAATTTATTTTTGGACGTGAATTACTCTCAGTACTTAATCTTAAAGATTAAAAAATGAATAAATTAAGAGATATTAAATATGACAAATAGCGATCGAAAAAGAATTGTAGTAACCGGATTAGGCATAATATCACCTCTTGGTATCGGTAAAGATGTTTATTGGGAAAATGTTTTGTCCGGTAAACACGGAATTGATAAACTTGAGTTTAGGGGAGTGGACGGTGAAAAAACTATTTATGCAGGCATAATAAATGATTTTAAAGATAGGGATTATGTCGCGCACAGAAAGTCCCTAAAGGTAATGTCAAGAGATATAAAAATAGCTGTTGGAGGCGCTAAACTCGCAATAGAAGATTCCGGTATTGATTTAGAGGCTTTTGATCCCGCTGAACTTGGTGTGTGTATAGGAGCCGGAATGATTCATACTGATCTCGATGTATTAGGTTACCCGATATCCCAATCTGTTGAGAACGGCAGTTTCAGTATGAAAAAATTTGGGTCGACTGGACAGGAGTTGCTTTTTCCTTTATGGCTGCTGAAACAGCTTCCAAATATGTTGGCGTCCCATATATCAATTATATTTAATGCCCAAGGACCGAGCAATTCTTTAACTACAGCCTCTGCGGCAGGGCTTCAATCTGTAGGTGAAGCCGTAAGAATTATTGAGAGAGGCGATGCGGTTCGGTTTATATGCGGCGGAGCGGATTCAAGAGTACATCCTTTACATGTTATTAAATATGAGATGCTTGGTTTGTCGACCAGCCGGGCTGATGTTGATGTGTCGGAGATTTTTTGTCCATATGATAAAAAGAGAAGCGGTTTTATTCCTGCTGAAGCTTCATCAATTATTTTTATTGAAACTTTGGAGAGCGCAAAACAGCGCGGTGTTGCAATATATGGGGAAATTATAGGATACGGCTCGTCTGCCGGAGTATCGTTTTATGAAAAAGACGCTGATAAACGCTCTTATATTGAGTCGATTTCTATATCGCACGCTATCAAAGACGCGCGAATATCGCCCGATGATATAGACTGCGTTATAGGGCATGGTTATTCCAGCTCCATAGATGATCTTGCCGAGACAAAAGCTTATAAACGTGTTTTTGGGGATCGGGCAAAAAAGATTCCTGTTACTTCCCCAAATTCGCAAATAGGGTATTGCGGAGCGGCGGCAGGCAGTTTTGGATTAATTTACGCTATGCTTGCTATGCGGAATAATAAATTAACGCCAACATTGTTTTTAAATGATAATGATCCTGAATGTGATTTGAATTTTATAAAAGGAAAGCCCATTGATATTGAGATAAATAGAGCTTTGGTAAACGTATTTGATTTTCATGGACAGGGCGCTTCTGTAATAGTAAAGAAATATACGGAATGAGGATTTATACATAGATGAAACGAAGAGTAGTTGTTACAGGTATGGAAATGATAACCCCTTTAGGCATAGGAATGGAAGAAACCTGGAAAAATTTGTGTGCCGGTAAATCAGGTGTAAGTAAAATTGAATGTTTTGACTGCGAAACATTTCAGACACAAATAGGGGGGCAGGTTAAAGGATTTGATTTTGAAAAATTTTTTACGGGATTGAACGGGCAGGATCAATTCGGAAAACATACCAAGTTTATATTGGCATCTGTGAAGATGGCTTTTGAGAACGCTGAGTTAGATTTAGATTCAGTAGACAGAGAGCGTGTAGGCGTTTATTTGGGGTCAGGAGAAGGCGAATTTGATTTTGAAGGTTTTTATAAAACGATAATTAAATCGTGGAATGATGACAGTGTTGATCTATCAAAGTTTATGCAATGGGGACATAAAATTCTCAATCCTGTGCGTGAGTTTGAGCATGACTCAAATATCCCTGCCGCTCATGTGGCTGAGATATTTGGTGTGTACGGGTATAACTGTAATTGTTTGACGGCTTGTGCCGCCAGTAGTCAGGCTGTTGGAGAGGCTTATTCTATCATACAAAGAAATGATGCGGATATGATGGTAACCGGTGGTTCGCATTCCATGATTCATCCTTTGGGGGTGATGGGTTTTAATCTGCTTACAGCCTTATCCGTTCAAAATGACGCTCCGGAAAAAGCGAGTAAACCTTTTGACCTTAGGCGTGACGGGTTTGTTCTCGGTGAAGGAGGCGCGATACTTATACTTGAAGATTTAGAACACGCAAAGAACCGCGGAGCTAAAATATACGGTGAAATAATAGGATACGGCACTTCTGCGGATTCGTTTCGTATTACCGACGCTCATCCTGAAGGCAGGGGCGCGATTGCCGCGATTAAAACCGCAATAAAAAAAGCCGGCATTTCAATATCGGATATAGATTATATCAATGCGCACGGAACATCAACTAATGTAAATGATTGTGTCGAAACATTAGCTGTAAAAAAGATTTTTGGTCAATATGCTGAAAAAATACCTGTAAGCTCTATAAAATCTATGATGGGGCATCTTATAGCAGCCGCTGGTGCTTCGGAGCTTATTACTTCATTACTTGCCATAAGAGATTCTATTATTCCCCCCACTATTAACTATGAAAAACCCGATCCTAATTGCGATCTTGATTATGTGCCTAATAAATCCCGCAAAGCGAAATTGAATACCATTTTATCTAATTCATTCGGATTTGGCGGACAGAACGTTGCTCTTGTTGTTCGTCGATATCCTTTTGAGTAATATTTTTTAGAAATGATTTTTTCTTAAGGTGTTTAATTTTTTTATTCAAAAGAGAACTTGCAAAAG
>JAGGZS010000055.1 GCA_021161885.1 bacterium | reverse complement strand
GATTATACACTGTCCTTTCGGACGCGGACAAAGCAAGGGATTCAAAAACCGCTAAAAAAACATTAAGGGACATTCAGCAGCTGCAAAATGATATAATACAAATGCAAGCCAATCTTTTTGGGGCGATTCCGGCTGATTACCAAAGAGAGTTTTTAGAAATTAGCGTAGCCGGAAAAGAACAAACCATAATAGATAATTTTCTTGAAAATGTGGATAGACTCTCACGAGCATATACTTTTCATGGAAACTCATTTAAAACTGAAGAGGAAGAAGAGGCGTTTTTGGCATTAGCCGGTCTTAAAGGCAGTGTTACTTTTGTTAATCCCTATGGTACTCGAGGTAAAGATTTTAAATTATTAAAATTTGATATGGGACAGTTTGACGCCGTTATAAAAAATGATATTGTAAAAAATGCTTTAATAGATTATTTTAAGGCTAACCCGCAATTACTGGATGATATAGCTCAATTAGTCGCGGAAGATGAACAGGAATTAATTGAAATCAGGAATTTGTTATCAGGCGATTTGAATACCGGTTTATATATGGTATTGAAACTTCTTGTTGACCGCTTTGATAACGATAGGGATATCATAAGCCGTAAAGGGCGCGAAGATAAAATAATTAAATTTTTCGGCATGATGGAACAAGCCATAGGGACTAATGTAGCTAATCCAATCAATAAGAATTTTTTTATTTCTCAAATTAAAAGCGCTCTTCAAAATTTCCGTATCGAACGCAGTCATGGATATCAGGTTTTTGAAGTAGGCATATCTTTATCTGAACGTATCACAATGCAGTTATTCGGTCGCGGCGGTCGACAAAAAGCGCCTCGATCAGAACAGACTTTAATATCTTTAGATATCGATCAGACGCAAATAGCGGCTAAAGGTTTTGAGGGACTCGGCACTAATGAAGGGCAACGCAAGTTTCGCGCTTATCTCTCGCAAGTAGATAATTTAAACCAAGTCAAGGAAGAACTGCGTGACGCCTTAAAACAAATGGGTATAGAGCAATCTCGTATCGATAGCGTATTAACCGAAATGCTCACATTCAATAGGCGAGAACAACTCGAGGCAACACTAAACGATTTGAGTATGCAGGTTTTATCCGTTTTAATTAGCGACGGAGTAAACGAACGCGCCGCCCAAGACGCGACGGCTAAATTTATTGCTAAATTAAAAAATAATTCTTTAGAATCGTTACAAAAGGAGTCGTTTATTAAAGAGGCAGAAAAATTTGGTCTTACCAAGAGCCATATAGATAGAATTATTGATATTAGATTCAAAGAAACATCGGCTTCAGCTTCCACAGGTATTAGGAACGCTGTTTTGTTTGACCGCGCTAAAGATTATTTTAGAACCAAACTGAGCAAGTCGGAACAAGCCTTGCCTGAAGAAGCTAAAAATTTTTTGACAGCACAGCGTGCCCGAACATTTATTGAAACTTTAAAATCCCGTAACGATTTTAAGACAGAAGATGAATATAATGTTTATTTGCAAACTGTCTTACAGCAGTACGAAGGTCTTGAGAACGACTTTTTTCAGATAGATAAGCAGGGTGTTGAGTCAGTAATAATTTTGCTGCAGAGTTATACCGAAATAGAACAAGTTCTCGCCGGATTGTTTAGGGAAGCTCAATACGCTCTTGATGTTATCGATTCGCAACGCCGTGTGAATAAATCTGAATTCGACTCTATTGAATATGAAAAAGCTAATGAACTTGCCGAAATAAAAGGGGCTATTGAAAACGGGACTTATGAAACTGAAGACGGAACAAAGTTTTCTGTTAAAGTTAATGAACAAATTATTGAAATTATATTTGAAAAATACGAACGGACAAAAGATTTCAAACAGCTTCAGAAAGATTTGCGGACGTTAGGCATGGTCGTGCCCGCTGAAGCAGAGGAATATGTAGGTGAACTGAAAAATCATTACCTTTCTTTAATAAAACAGGAAAAACTTGACCTGATTCATCAGGGAGCTTTAGATGACGCTTTCAGGGGAGCTAACGCGAAATTATTAAAAAAATTCAGTGAACTTAATCAAAAAAATTCTCGGCGGCTCCAAGAAAGAATTCAGGAATTGAAAAAAAACGGGATCAAAAGAAGAGAATTTTTTAAACGCCTTCCTTCCCAACGACTCGCTAAACGAGTTGGAATAGAAGTTGATGATGTGCAAAGCCTTGTCGATATAGCATTTGATACATATGAAAAAAATAAAGATAATCCCGATGTCGAGGCTTATGCCCAATTGCAGAAAGATTTAGCTGCACTTAAAGATATTGCTGAAATTGGAATTGAAATAACCAGCGATGACCCTGCCCATATTGCCCAGAAACGTAAAGAAATCAATAAGGCCGTTAAAAAAGGCGATATTAGTTTTGATTACCTCGTCTTTGGCGGCGTATTAGGACAGGAATTTTTGGCGGCAAGCCCGCAATTATATGAACAAGCTCAAAAAATACGGGAGTCTTATCAAAACCTCATAAAAGAAGTCAGGGAAGCGATATTAAAAGAGTTTGCGGATGAGATTCAGAATGAATTCGATGCTTTCATTGAAAACCTGCATATAGATTATGCTGAAGCTATTTTACAGAGTAAATCGGATATTTTGTCGGAAGTGCAACGCACCGAAGGAGTTGATACGCAAACAATCGATAGGAATACAAGTAAGACAGTCGATGACGCTATTGATTTGCCGTTAGCAAAATATAAAATGCGTATTGCTGAACAAACCGATACAACCAACGCAACAGCAAGAGCGTTAGCTAAATTGGCGGATAAAGTTATATCGTGGACATTAAAAAATATTTTTAGAAAGGTTAAAGATACCGATGCTTTGGTAACAAAACAAAAAGCCGCTGATGTAACTTTGCCTTCCGCTGAAAGAAAAGTTTTAACTGAAGAAGTGCCTGCGGCTGTTTTTCCTGTTCAAGTAGTTAATGTTAATAAGGAACAACGCAGTATTGAAGATAAAAAAGCTGTTGTGGAAGTTGTTGAGGAAATATCGGTTAAAGACGGAAAACTGCTTTTTAATTCCCCTAAAGAAACCGAAGAAGCTCAAGAAGAAGTAACCGCTCGAGTAACCGGAAACATTTTAGGTTATGAAACAGTTGACGGTAAAAAAACAATGAAATTGGAAATAGATTCGCTTGACCAAGCCGGAGACGCTATGGTTATCGCCTTAAAAGCATATTCATCCGCCGGGCGGGCGGGTTCAATAGATATTGATAATATTGAGCTTGTTATCGGTGGAAAACAAGTCGCAAAGTTAAATTTATCAAGAGCTGTATTATTTCAGATAATGAATAAAAATCGGGCAGGTCAGCTTAATGACCTCCTGCAAAACGGCGGCATGATGGAAGTCAATGGAGAATTAATTATTTTTGGCAAAAATTCTCAAGGGGTTATGCAAGCGCATAATATAGGCGCTGTTGAGGATGTTCATCCCGACGTGACAGCTATATTCGAAATTAAAAAGTTATCCCAAAAGGTTAGTTTTTTTCAGCTTGCCCAAATGAGTCAGGAAGAAAAATCAAAATTTTTCGCTGAGAATCCCATAGCAAGACATCCGTTGTTTATACAGGTTTTAACTCAGGATGTTAAGGTTGAAGACGGAGTTATTTTAGTCGGCAACAATAATTATACAAAAGGAAATGTTGGTAAAGGTACGGTTTTAGTGAATGCCCAACTGGGCAAAAACGTCAAGGTCGGCGAAAACAGTTTTATTATGGATAGCGAAATAGGCACGTTAGGAGAAGCAGATTCTTCCATTGGCAATAATGTCGAAATTAAAAATGCGAAAATAGCTTCTTCTATAACTGCAGGAAAGGGAACTAAAATTGAATCAGTTATCGCTAATGAACTGATAACCGGCGAACAAGCTCTTCTTGAACGGGTAAATTCCGCTAAATATAAAATTGTGGTCGGCGACAGAAGCGCTCTTTTAGATTTTGAAGGACAGGGATTCTTGACAATGCTTGACGACCAGTTTAAACAAGGCAACGAGGAAACGGCTTCTTACGGTTCATCGAAAATGGATGCAATCATCATTCGTGAAACAGGCGCTGTCATTAAAGGATTGAAGTTTTTACAGCGCAAATTCGGTGAATGGGCTATGAATTTCCAGAAAGAAAATCCCAAGTCAAGAAGCACATTCACTGCTGTGCGGGTTATTTCTGATTTAACATTCAACTTACTGCCTCGTAAATTTTTGGCGGGTGTGTTCGGATATTTATATAATTTAATCGGACAAAAAATTCTGCCTGAAGGGCGTCAATGGGCAGCATTACAGAATGAACGTTCTAAATACGATGAAGAAATAAAAGAACGGTTTAAAGAACAACGCCAACGGCTTCAAACTGATTTAAAAACTCCGTTTGATTTATTATTCGCCCTTGACGCACGGTCTAATTTTTCGTCCGATGTTATAAATGAATTGCAAAATATATCTCAAATTAAAGATGAAGCCGAACGCAAAGCTAAATTTGATGCGTACTTAATTAAAATGTTCGGCGAGCAACCTCAGCAAGTGCGCGATAAACTAAGTTTATTCTTTGAAGACGTTATAAAAACCGCACAAACCGAGAATAAGGATATATCCGATGTTTTCCAAGATAAAATTTTTGATAGAAACGATCAAATAAAAGAACAGCTTGACAGTATTGATTCTTTAGATAAATTAGCGGAATTTGAGGCGTTCGCTAAATTATTTAGGATGTATTATCCTGATATAATATTGTCGCTCTCATTAGCGCGCGATGTAGCCGTCCGAGGATATGAACTTGCGGATACCGCTGAAAAGAAAAATGCCTATCTGATTAAAGCCCTGAATTTTAATAAAGTTTTAATCGATATCGATCCGGCAGACCAAAAATCTATTGACATGGAAAACGATTTTTTAAGTAAATTGAACATTAATCCAGAATTCATAGCACAATCTTTACAGGAAAAATTATCTAAGATGCATAGCGCGATTGTAGCTCATCTAATGGAAAACGAAAATATTGATGAGCAAAACGCCAAGTCTATCGCTGACAACCTGTTGCTGTTGATAGATTTGAGTTCGGATTTATTACCCTTCAATATAGCTCCCGCAATATTGCAAAGACAAATTTTGCGCCTTGCTAAACAAAATAAAGATAAATTTCCACTTCTTTTAAATGTTGGCATTAGCGCGCAAGGTGAATTTAATGCAGGGATAGATAATGTTGATTTTCAAACTCTTAGAGATATTCTTTTGAAATTTAACATTGATTTGCAGGATTTAATAGACTCTCTTAATTTAGGGGATATGGATACATCAGCTAAATGGGTATCACAGCAAGATGTTTGGGAAATGAACCTTATTCGAGGCAAAGAACTTTATAAAGATTCTTTCTTTGACAACATAAGATCGGTTTTGAAAAATTTTCCGGTTCAGACGCGGAATATAATTACTCGGATTTTACTGGATTCTTACTCTAAAACAAGTAGTTCTGTTAACCTTTTATCCGATTTAAAACGTCAGGCAATGGATATTGAAAAGGCAATAGATGGAGGCAAATATTCCGGTAAAGTTTTACAAAATAAACTGCAGACGGCAATAACACTGCTTAAAATAGGAGCTATGATTCAACCTTATGATTATGAAATACTTGCTTCTTTATCTATTATGATGGGCAAGATGTCTGAAATTGCTGTGCTTGCAGATATTAATAATTTAACCAAAGATGAGCTTGTGGACGCTTTAATATCCGCGAGAGTAGTTAATTCACGACAGGATGCCCTTGATAAAGCAGATGCTGTAATTAAACAGCGTGCACAGGCGCCGATTGATTCTATAGACGACATATTTGTTGAAGGCTGGGGCGTTGTCGAACTTGAACGGCTCCGTAACGCTAATATTGCCGGCGCTAAGGAATCATCCGATTATTATAAATCTTCAGCAATGCAAATTAATGAGAGGGCTTTGGCGTTAGCTAAAGAGGCTGATGATAAATATCTTATAACTGTGTTGTCTATGCGTCAGGCTGAATACCTTTTTGATCAGTCTTATGTTCAGCCAGATAAAATTCAGGAACTTCTTGATGGTTTAAAAGATAGAATTTCTGTTTTAAAAGATAAAGACCTTCGCAATGAACTGCAGGCAAAATATGATTTCTTTAACTTAAAAGTTCTTGTCGAACAAAAGAAAAATTCCAAAGAAGAGTCGGATAAATCGGAATTAATTAAAGCGTTTGATAAATTTAAAAAATCTAATCCGTATTATGTGGATGTTCTCATGATGAAAGCCCAATTTATGGAGCAGTTAGATGACATAGAAGCCGCGGATGCGATTTATTCGCAAATAATCAAATCGTTTCCTGAACACGCTGATGCAGCCGAGCTTAAACGGCTTGAACTGGCTCTTAAACAAAGCGATAATATTGATTTTATGACTCAGTCGCGCCCTATTTCCCCTGAAGATGAACAACAGGCTGTATTTGTTCTTAAACGGTTACAGGATGCAGTCAAAAATAAATCTATTTCCGATAATCCCCAGTTTATTGAGAATATCTTTTCAGAATTGTTGAGTTGGCAGTTATCAGCTGAAGAAAATTCTTTGTCCGATGAATTTGTATCCGAAGTTTTACAGACAATAGCTTTATTAAATGTCTTTGTCAGCGATCTAATTGCCCAGAATATATCCGATCAGCACAAAGCAAGTTCCGTGAATACATTAATGCAGTTACAGGATCAGGTTAATTCAACGTTATTTGATTTTCATTCTGTTTCCGGTAATTCACTTTTAGAGGGAATTGTTGAAATAGCTCTTGATGTAAGCTGGGTTGATATGGAAGGAAAAATTAAAGCGCAGGCTCCGGTCGTCGCTATAGTGCGCGATAATATGGATATGGATCAGATTGACCATTCAGGTTTTCTTGGAAATGAACTTAATAAATTAAAGATGGACAGCTTAATTCAATTTGTGCAGTTAATCAATCCAGCCGCTAAAGTATCGTTAATAGGCGATCATATTGTGGTTACCGGATTAACGGATTTACAGCTTGCCTTGTTTAATAATATGTTTACCTATGGACAAGAAAAAGCTCTTGAAATGATGGAAACCTCAATTGCCCGGCGAATTGGCGGTCTGTTTAAGGACAAAAAATTATCCACCGATCAAATAGCGTCTTCGCTTGCCGAAGAATTTGGGATTAATATTACCGATGCTAAAGAAATAGCCGGCTGGAGAGACAGTGAAAAGTCTGAAATAAAAGAAAATCTGCATATCAAAATTTTGAATTTGCTGAAGCTTGATACTATGGCGCAAGAGCAGAGAACTAAATTAAATGAATTGTTTGTATCTGATATTCAATCTTCCATAGAATCTTTAATTAACCAAAAGATAGAATCTCTTAAAGCAGAGGGCGCAGGTGAAGAACAGCTGAAACCTTTTGAGGATATATTAGAGACGGTTACATCGAAATCGATTTTTAACGCGGATAATTACCGGCTTGTGATAGGTAAAGCAGCCGTACCGGCTTATTACGCTCCTTTGGTAGAATTATTGAACCAAAAAGACGTTGCGGCCTATAAAATAAAAATAGGTGTTTTAATAGAAAATACCCAAAATGAAATAGGCGTATTAGAAAGCAAATTATCCGAGTTATCGGCTGTGCAGTTGGCGCATCTTGCCCGTTTAAAGGAAAGACTTAAAGAATTTAAAATTCTTGAAAATGTTAAGGATTTAGAAACTTTTAACAATATTATAAAAAATAGGACAAACCTTGTTCAGGATATTTTTGCCGAGGCTTTGCTGGATTTTGATGCGCAAGAGAAAAATGAGCGCAAACGACTTGAAACCAAACCCGCTGAAAACGTGGAACTTACCACCCCTGAGGCTCTGAAAAACCCAAGTAAATTAAGTAATTGGCTTCATTTATGGAACTCAATAACAGATAAACAGTTTAAAAATGAATTTTATAATGAGTACAAAAAAGCAGTTCAGGCAAAAGATACTTTTCAGTATCTGCTAAAAGTTCTTCAGGGAGCCAGTCCGGCGGAATTAGCGCCGTTAAGGGCTAAAATGACAGCAAATTTACAAGCATATTTAGGACCGCAGCTTGGCGCGCAGATGGCTCCGGTAATTGTACAGATGATAGAGCAGAACAAGGGGAACGTCGAACAGACATTAGCCGTGTTTCAACAGTTTTGTCCGCAGTTGGTAAATCAAGTGAAAGGATTTTTTGTAAAGGATGTATCACAACCTGTAACATTAGCCGCTGTTTATGAACTATATTCAGATAGGTTAAAAGAAATGAGCGGCCTTACACTTGACCGCAAAACTCAGGAACTGCAAATGGATGAGGAAAACCTGTTTACACCAGCTCAAATTACAGAGTTAAGAGAGCTTGGAGTGAAAAATCCATTTAGCCTTTCTTCATCAGATGTTGCGCTAATGCACGATTTATTGGGCAGAATGGATTCCAAAAAACAGGTAATTAAAGATTGGCTCGATGAAAACGAAATCGGCAAACAAGAACAGCGCCAAACTATTGCTGAAGCGGTAATGAAAATTCATGGAGTCGATTTGGGCACTGTATCTCCCGCTCAAGCTCAAAAAATTATGAGGGCCATACCGTCGTTAAACCTGAAACTATACGTAGATAGCGATAATAAGGCTTATATGATACCTCAACTTGACCCGTCAAATCCTTCTGATATGCCGTTCCTTCAAAAAGCATTGGAATATAGCGGGATAGAAAATGTGGAAGAGTTTCTTCAGCAGGCGTCTGATATGGTAAAATTACCTGAAAAACAATTGCTTTTTCCCAGCCGTTACCTTTCTTTAATGGACGGATATAAAAGAAAAATTCATGAAATGACTGCGGATGAATATATTGAGGAATTGTTTGGTAATGTAGAAAAAAGCGCCGGCTTTATGGCGTTCCGCAAACGCGATACCGCGGCAGCGGCTATGGTTAAAGAATTTATGGATTCCATTAAATATCGCCGCCGTGTTAATCCGCATCTTTTAAATCTTGAAGGTATCCAGTTTATAACAAGAGTATTTTTAAATCAGCGTATATTAACGAGGTTAATGAATGAAGATACTAAACGTGCTGATGTCGAGTATATTAAGGCAATACGAATTATGTTCGATAAAACTACTGAAATTTTCGGGATACTTCTCAACGATGAAGCAAATACGCAGTATAAACTGGAACTGACAGAGTTTTTAGATGAGTTAACAGCGAAATTCAATATACTTAATGAGAAATTTTTAAGTTTTGGACTTGAATTTGACGGGGACAGGAAAATAAAAGACGAAACTATCGATGATTTACAGTCGGAATTTATTGTCCTTGACGACCTTATTGACAAAATAATCCGAAAAAACGCTCAAATACAAATGGAATCATCCGTTATAGACGAACAAACGGCTGTGGAAGAGTTGATCCGAAATAGCGATGATAGAGAAATATATTTAATGCAGATTTGTTTGAAAGAAATGTTCTCTAACCCAATAGTCGCGATTAGCGATTTATCTGATGATGAAAAACAAGGTATCGCCGAAAAGTTTTTCAGTCAAGTCAAGTTTAATAAAAATAGGCTTGATTTGTTTATAAATATGCTTGATGAAATTTTTTCTTCGGGATATTTAAGTACTGGAAACGTAGACGACGTACAGTATTCACGAGCTATAGAATCTTTAAAAACAAGAATCAGGGCTTATGAAAGAAAATATTCTAAAAAAGAACCTGCGCAATCCGCTTTTGTTTCCGATACAGCGATACCCTTTGGCGACGCCGCTATTAAAAGTATAACCGATAATTTACAAGCCGCTTTGCAGGATAAAGTTAAGGCTTTATTGGAACAGGTCGGTAAAAATATTACTATAGATATTGTGCAAAACCGGCTTAAAACCGATCCTGTTCTTGAACGTGTACTTAATGAAATAAGCACTTTAACCGGTAAAAACGTGAAGGATATTTTATATAGGGATCGGCTTAAAGGTTTGTTCTCCGTTCTTTTTGACCAGGCTTTAGAGGCGAGCATGGCTGATAAAGTTTTGTTTCCCAATACATTCGCGTTTTTTAATGAAAAGAATATACGCTCCGCAGATGAAATCAGGGATGCCTTAATTGATTATATGCTGCATATTTATATTGACGCGCCTATGTCTGACCAGCATAAAGCGCTTTTTGAAAATGCGTACAAAAACGTCAGAGACGAGCTGACCGCGTTTTTAGAACGCAAAATACCTCAGTTCAATAAGGTAAGAAATCAGGAAACATCAACTGATAAACGAGTTGTGCTTTCACAGCTTTTTCAAGCAAAATTAGGCAATAATATTTTTGATATCGGGTCTTTGCCGGAAGATTCAAAAGCTGTTATAAGAGGTTTTCTTTTTGAGGATATAAGACCTTATGTCAGCCGGCAGAAACAAGATAATCAGTATGTTTTTGTGATTAATTTCGACGCGCTTACAAGTTCAGGTAAAATCAGCGTCAACGAGTCAAACTTTCTCTTGAAAGAAACCATGGCTTTTCTTGAAGAAACCGCCGGAATAAAAGGCAAGGATGTTAAGTTTGTTATTGTATCGGATAAATACGATTCTTCTCATGTGTCGGCTCAACTTTCGGCTTTAAGAATAAGTGAAGTCCAAGTTGATATATTCGCTAAAGACCTTGGAACAGGCAATAAATCTCTATCTGACCTTATTGAAATTATAAGAAATAATTATGTGGTAGATAACGAGAACCTTAAGTTTATTACAGGTCCCGGCAACATTGATGCGCAGAAAGCCGCGGCAAAAGAAGGTATACAGATAATGGAAATCAATCCCGATGCGGCATTTGAAAAAACCGAGTCCGGCGAAGTGTTCGCTCAGACTCTTGTCGGCGCATTGAACCTTATTGTAAGAGGGTCTATGGATAATTTTGAGAGTTTGCCGCTAACTACTAAGGTGTTATCATTTATGACGCAAGCCCCTAAAAAAGCTGAAATAGAAAAATTAACAGTTGATTTTAAAGGCTCCTTTAACAAAGACCTATTTAAAAATCCGCAATTTATGAAACGCCTTAAAGAAATATTCGGGATTAACCTGACAGATACCGAACTTCAGGATATGTTTTATGAATCATTAATAGCGTATATATTAGAACAAATGCAAAAAGCTAATATCATAAATGAAAACTTTAATATTAAACTATTCAAAGAGGCTTTTGATGCGAGTTTAATTAAGATACTCGGTTCAAACGCCTTGCTCGGCGAATTATTGCCTAAATCAATGTTCAGCCTTGTTCTCCAGCCTCCTAAACAAAAAATAAGCAATGCCTATTTACGTGAATACGAGAAGATGAAAATGGCGGAAGAATTTGCGTAATGCGAAAAATATATCAATTCTTAACATAAATTATAGTTATTGCCGATGCAGCAACTATATCCCTTTTTATATTAGTTGGTTTAAATAAAGGATATTTTTTCAGCTAGTGCAATAATTTATCAGTATAATGAAATTTTTTGTATTGTACATAATGTGAATTAATATATAATGGGCAAAAGTTTATAATTAATGGAGGTGAAGCTATGAGTGATTTGTTCCAGAATTATTATAAAATGCCTGACGGAACAATTAAACAGGTAAATCCGTTTACAGGAACGGAAGTATGGACAGTACCGGGCAGAGGAAATAAACCCATTACAAACGCTATTCCTAAACATGCTAAAAAAATTACCAAACAAAAACCGGAGTCTTATTGTAACTTCTGTGAAAAAAAATATCTTAATACCCCGCCTGAAAAATCAAGACTAGTTAAAATTGACGGCAAATACGTAACGCTTAAAAATTTACAGGCTGAGCAATTGTTCGATACAACAGCGGAATTTCGCAGAGTGCCTAATTTATTTGAAATAGTAACTTATGATTATTGGGTAAAAAATTATAAATTCCAGCTTTATAAAGAAGCGCTTAACCATAAAAATGATTATTTATCCACTTCAGGCGGTATTGAGCATATACTTAATATTATCAATTTAAAACTTAAAATATCGGGAAAAACCGATGCGCAGATTAATAAAATATCCCTTGAAGAAAAATTGTTAATGGCAGACCCGTTTTTTGGCGGGGCACACGAACTTATCGTGGCTAAACGACATTATAAGCCGAAAGCTCTTTACGATGTGCAATTATGTTCGTCAGGAGAATTGACGACTGATGACCATTATCACTATTTTTTATTTACTATTGAGGCGATGAAAGATATTTTCGCCAATAATAGATATGTCCGTTACATAAGCGTGTTCCAAAACTGGAAGGCGGAGGCGGGCGCTTCCTTTGACCATCTGCATAAACAACTTGTAGCTATTGATGAATGGGGTGTGGCGATTGAGCGTGAAATGAATCTTTTTCGTAAAAATAAAAATTTATATAATGAAAAAGCAGTGAATTTTGCCAGTTATCATAACCTTGTTTTTGCTGAAAACGATCTTGCTATCGCATTTGTGGAAATAGGGCACCGTTATCCGTCTATCGCGATATATTCAAAAAGTGAAAACTCTATGCCTCAGGATCATTCCAAGAAGGAGATTAGGGCTATGAGCGATTTGGTTCACGCTTGCCATGCGGCTATGGGAAGCCAGATTCCATGTAACGAGGAATGGTATTACAGCCCAATTGATGCTATAGGAAATATCCCATGGCATATTCTTATCAAACTGCGTACGGTTAATCCGGCAGGGTTTGAGGGCGGAACAAAGATTTATGTCAACCCAATAAGCCCTGAAGACCTGAGAGATAAAATGGTGCCGCGGTTATTTGAATTGAAAAATAAAAATAAAATTGAGAAATTTCCAATTGCTTTTGAATGTCCGTGCGAGCCGAACTGTCTAAACTATATAAAAGGTATGCAGCATTAATTTTTCGTATAAATTTTTAATTCTAAGGAGGCGTTATGAAACGAAATATTTTTTGTGGGTTACTTCTTTTATCGTTTTTTATGATTAATTCTATTTCTTTACCTGAATTATGTGCCGATGACACTCTTGACGGAACATGGATTTTAACCGTTAAAGTTGTAAAAGGCCCCGCGAAAGGGTTTGAACAGGAACATATGATAAATATTACACAAGACCTCGCAACAGGCAGGATTGACGGCAAAACTTTTGACGATTCGAAAAAACAAGTAGGCAGGGTAAGCGGTCTTGTTCGGCAAAATCGGATTGAAATGACCTTTTCCTATCTAAAAGATGTGTATCGATCCTCTTTGAGTTTATCTTATGACGGCAGGTTTATTGGGGGTATTTTTCGCAGGGTAGATGGGAACGAAGGTGTTATTTACGCGCTGAAAGAAAAATCCAAAGACTCAAAAGAATAATTTTTTATATAATAAATATAGTTTGTAAATTAAACCGGAAAGTGCCTGAATTTTCCGGTTTAATTTTTTTTGGCTGGATAAGATTTAATTTATTTGTTATTATTCAATTTTTATTTATTAAGCAGGATAAGCGGGAAATATTGTATGGATTGTATAGTGGTTGTTGTCGCGGCTGGTTCAGGCAAGCGAATGGGGGGTAAAAAAGCTAAACAGTTTTTGCCATTAGATGATAAGTCTATTTTAGCTCATACCCTTGTGCGGTTGTCAAACATTGATAACATAGATGGGCTTATTCTTGTTGTGCCTGAAAAAGATATACAGTATTGCAGAATACAGGTAATTGAAAAATTTAATATAAAAAAAGTAATCAATATTGTCCCGGGGGGGCGACGCCGTCAGGATTCTGTAATGAATGGGCTGAATTATCTGGCAGATATTAATCCGAATTATGTTTTAATCCATGATGGAGTAAGACCTTTTTTTTCATCTGAATTGATAGGGCGTATTTTATCGGAGCTTAGAATTTGTTCTGGCGTAATACCCGGAATGAAAGTAGTTTGTACTATTAAAAAGTGCGATGAAAACGGTTTTATCCAAGAGACTTTGCCGCGCAGGATGTTATGGGAAATTCAAACTCCTCAAGGATTTTGTTTTGACCTGATTTATGAGGCGTATAAAAAAGTCCATGCAGGAAATATTGATATAACTGATGACGCAATGGCTGTAGAATTATTGGGTAACCCCGTAAAAATTATTGAGGGCAATAAAGAAAATATAAAGATAACAAGACCGTTAGACATTGTTTTAGCCAATGAAATTATTTTAAAAAGTGAGGGTTTAAGTTGCGAATAGGGTTTGGCTGTGATGTTCATCCGTTTGATGAAAAAAAAGATTTGTATCTCGGCGGTGTTAAGATACCTAACTCTCCGGGTTTGAAAGGGCATTCCGATGCGGATGTGTTGCTTCACGCTGTTTGCGACGCATTGCTTGGAGCGGCGGGATTAGGCGATATAGGTGAACATTTTCCAGATACAGATATGCAGTATAAAAATAAAGCAAGCGTTTTTTTTCTTAAATCCATAATG
>JAGGZS010000269.1 GCA_021161885.1 bacterium | reverse complement strand
GTGTATAAGGTGCAAAAACTGTGGCATACAAAAGAAAACATCATAGAATATATGATTTATATCGCTCTTTATACTTAATAAAAGCTGGGGAATTGCGAAGAATACAACGGCAAAATTGAAATTTTAATAATAATACGCTTACGATGTTGTTTATGATTGCTTAAAGTTTTTTCTGTAAAAAAATCAGGTTTAAAAATATAGTAATTTTTGGAGATATCATCTATATTCGGTTATATACTAATTAAAAAAATTTTAAAGTTAAGATTAATAAAATGAACATTAACTGCGGGTTTGAAAAACTTGATAAATATACAAAAAGCATAAATGCTTTGAAAAACCGCAAAGGTGTTGTTTATGCTGGAATATGTAATATAGCGAAATCTTTTTTGGTCTGCTCCTTAAAAAACGAACTCGATTATTCCGTATTAATCATAACGGCTGGAACGAAAGAGGAAGAACTTTTAAGGGAAGATTTTGAAATTGTATCTAAAGATAAGACATTTATTTATCATGCGTGGGATAATTTGCCCAATGAAAATATCCCGCCGCATAAAGATATCAGCGCAGAGCGATTTCGTTTGCTTAACAGGCTAATCTCATCTGAAGAAAAATCAATTGTCATATCGAGTTATTCCGCAATTTTGCAAAAAGCCGTTGATCCTGATATATTTCAAAGTTGTTCAATTGTTTTAAACGTCAACGATAACCACGATTTCACAAATTTAATAAGATCAATTTTTCATCTTGGTTATAAAAGGGTAGACAGGGTAGAGCAAATCGGGGAATACAGCGTAAGAGGGGGTATAATAGATATATTTTCGTTATCGTCTAACCTGCCTTACCGCATTGAGTTTTGGGCAAATACAATCGACACTATAAGAATGTTTGATCCTACAACTCAATTATCCGAAAAAAATGTAAATTCCTTACTGATTTTTCCGGCTGATGAGTTCTCTTTTTTTAAAAATAATAAGACTGTTCCTTTTTTTGATTATTTAAGCGAAAAATTTATTGTTATTATCGATGAACCTCATCTACTGCGGAAAAAATTAAAACAAATAACCCTTTTATCGTCTTCTATGAATAATTTTTTTATCGGCGATAATGATTTTTATGGTTATATCAAAAAAAATCCCCATGCTGCACTATCTTATGAACTGCATAATGCAGAACCTTTTTTTAAATCCGATTATCAGGCTGTTTTCGGTATAACCCCGCCAAAATTTCTTGATCAGATAGAAAAACAAAGTCCGGTATCTATAGATGAGCGCTTAAGCGATTTGAAATCTCTTATTGCCGATGGATACAACCTTGTTTTTAATTTTAACAATATTGGCGAAAAACAAAGGTTTTTTGAGATTTGCGCGGATAAAAAATTTGAGTCTTTTGAATTGTGTCCCCATATTTTTGGTTCAATAAGTGGTGGATTCGTATTTCCTGAAACCCGGTTCGCTTTAATTTCCGATAAAGAAATTTTCGGCAGATACCGAAGCCGTCCGGCGACCCGTCGCAGAGCGCGGAAAAAATCTGTTCCGTTAAGGGAAATAGCCAAACTGAATGTGGGCGATTTGGCAGTTCACGTAAATTACGGAATAGCCGTTTATCAAGGCATACAAAAAATCAGGCAGACTGGCGAAAACAAAGAAATGATTGTGCTGGAATACGCTAATAAATCTAAATTATTTGTGCCTCTGCTTCAGTCTAATTTAGTCCAGCGATATATTGGTTGTGGCCATGATAAAGCTCCTAAACTCGATGTGCTTGGCTCAACTTCATGGATAAAGAAAAAAAGGAACGTTGAAGAAGCTGTTTTCGATCTTGCCGCAGAATATATCGATATTCAAGCCGCAAGAAAAACTTTGTCAGGGTTTAATTTTGAAAAAGATAATTCATGGCAGCGGGAATTTGAAGCGTCATTTATATACAATGAAACCGATGACCAAAACAAAGCCATAGAATCTATAAAAAGCGATATGGAATCTAACCGCCCAATGGATAGATTAGTCTGCGGGGATGTGGGATACGGCAAAACCGAAGTCGCCGTAAGAGCGGCTTTTAAAGCTGTAATGAGCAATAAACAAGTTGCTGTCCTTGTACCTACAACCGTGCTGGCCCAACAGCATCTGAATGTCTTTTCGGAAAGAATGGCAAATTATCCCGTGCGAATAGAAATGCTCAGCCGGTTCCGTACGCAATCTGAACAGAAAAAAATTATTAACGAGGCAAAGGAAGGCAGCATAGATATTCTAATCGGTACGCACAGACTGCTTCAGCCGGATGTGAAATTTAAAGATATAGGGCTTATTATAATCGATGAAGAACAACGTTTCGGGGTAAGGCATAAAGAAAGTTTTAAACACTTAAGGCGTCTTATTGATGTACTCACATTAACCGCTACACCTATCCCGAGAACATTATATCTTGCGCTTGTGGGCGCAAGGGATATGAGCACCATTAACACTCCCCCGGAAGACAGGCTTCCCGTAGAAACGTATGTCTCTTATTTTGATGACGATTTCATACGCAACACTGTTCTCAGGGAGCTAAACCGCGAAGGGCAAGTGTTTTTTGTGCATAACCGCGTAAAAACTATCTATAAAATGAAAAATAAATTAAAAAAACTTCTGCCGAATACTGAAATAGCCGTAGCTCACGGACAAATGCCCCAAAAAGAACTGTCTCATGTTATGGAATCGTTCAGCTCTGGTGAAACAGATATTTTGTTATGCACCACAATTATAGAATCAGGACTTGATATCCCTAACGCGAATACAATTATAATCGACAGGGCAGACCGGTTCGGGCTTGCGGATTTATACCAGTTAAGAGGCAGAGTGGGGCGATATAAAAATCGGGCTTATGCCTATTTGCTTGTGCCGCCGTATAAAGTGCCTACCGAACAAGCTCAGCATAGGCTTGATGCCATAGAAATGAACCAGCAGTTAGGAGCAGGGTTCCAAATCGCTATGCGTGATCTGGAAATCAGGGGAGCCGGTAATATTCTCGGCGATAAACAACATGGGCATATAGCCTCTGTCGGGTTTGACCTGTACTGTAATTTATTAAAAAAAGCTATTGCCGCCCATAAAGGCGAATCTTTGCCCGAATCCCCTAAAGTTATTCTGAAACTTGGGTTTGAACCGGAAATACCACCCGATTATATCCCCTCAGATTCACAACGAATGGCTATATACAGCAGGCTGCAGGATATTGTCCATATCGATCAGGTCGAAGAATTAAAAAAAGAACTGGATGATATTTACGGCGATTTACCCGAAAATGTAGCGCTTCTTTTAGATTGCGTCACAATAAAACTTTTTGCCGGTGAAAAAAATATTAATTATATTGAAATTAACGGCAACAGGATTATTCTAAAG
>JAGGZS010000085.1 GCA_021161885.1 bacterium | reverse complement strand
ATTATGTTGATTAGAACCAAACAGTCAAATTATAAAAGAAAATATTTTATTATGAAAATATTAAGAAAAACGGATTTTTTATTCTGGTTCAGTTTAACGATTTTTCTCACGGGTTGTTTTTTAAGGTATTATGTTATTTGGGTATGGGATTTATCTAAGATGCTGCCGGTGTATGTATCTGACGATATGTTTTATTATCTTAAAACCGCCAAAAATTTTTCTTTGGGATATGGCGCGTCTTTTGACGGTATTCATCTGACAAACGGTTTTCATCCGTTGTATATGTGTTTTCTGATATTGTTTTATAAGATAATACCTAATTTTGACAACCGGGCGGTTGAGTTTACATTATCTTTTCTTGCTTTAGTGCAGATTGCCACTGGTTTGGTATTATGGTTTATCGCTGACAAATTGTTTAAGAATAGATTTTCAAATTTGGTATGTGTTTTTATATTTTTGCTTCATCCGTTTAATTTGTTTACCGGTTTATCTGGTGTTGAAGCTCCTTTGGCAGTATTTTTTCTTACGGTTTCGTTTTTATATTACCTTTATATTCGCGGCAAAGATAAGCTGCTGGTCAACCAGTCGGCGTTAATGGGGATATTTTTCGGGTTATCGTGTTTATCGCGCACGGACAGCGTTTTTTTTCTTGCGGGCATTATCGCGGATTTCATTTTTTTTAGAATTGTTTATAAACGATATTCTTGGCGGAGGCAACTGTTTAATCTATTGATAATATTTTCGGTTTCATTTTTTTTATTATCTGTTTGGTTTATATGGAGTTTTTTAAATTTTCATACAATCACGCAAGACAGTATGCGGGCAATATTGTTTTGGAAAAATAAATGGCAAGCCGGAAAAATTCTTTTTTACGGGCAGGGATTACAAGAACCCATATTAAAAACATTTTTTTTTATGTCCCGCAGGTTTTTCCTGACATTTTTTCAATGGCGGCTAAGCGCCTTGGTGTTTATTATATATACTGGTCTATCTTTGGTTTTAAATAAAAGAAATGATAGGAACATTTCACCGTTACTGTTTGTATCGCTGGGTTTAGCGGGGTTATGGCTCTTTTATTTCTTTTATCTTAATCATGAACAAAAATGGTATTATTTATCTACGGCATTTATTTTTTCTATCTGGTGCGGGGTTATTGCGGAATCGATAATAACGGCAATCGGTTCAGTTAAGATAAAATCGGTTTTTAAAACTGTAACCGTTATTGTAATTGGTTTATACTTATATTTATACGGTTATGATGTATTGTACCCGTGGCATATTGAGCAGGCGAAAATGGCGTTGATCCTGAAAAACTATGTTCCCAGTAATGAAAAAGTAGGCAGTTTCAACGCAGGTATTTACGGATATTTCAGCGGGCTTCGGGTAGTTAATCTCGATGGAGTAACTAATCATTCGGTGCTTTCTTATCTTGAAAAGAACAGGCTATACGATTATTTAAAGGCTGAGAATATTAAATATATAGTTGATTACAAAGCGTTTTTTGATGCGTGTAAACCTTTCGGGGCAAAAAAAATAACCGGTATTGACGCGCCGTATGCGGGTGAAATAATTTTGTTTAAGATTAATTAGCAGTTTATTAATTAGTAGTTTAATTTTTTGGTTGACATTAAATAAAAATTTTTTTAATATGACGCATCAAGTTTATAAGCATAGTTAAATATAGTTTTTTGATATTGAGGGCGATTAGCTCAGCTGGGAGAGCACATGCCTTACAAGCATGGGGTCACAAGTTCAAATCTTGTATCGCCCACCATATTTATTTTTTGTTCAATAACTAAGGGGTCGTAGTTCAACTGGTTAGAGCACTGCCCTGTCACGGCAGAAGTTGCGAGTTCGAATCTCGTCGACCCCGCCATATAATGAGAAAACCTTCTTGAAAAAATTTCTTTCCTTTTTAAGAAGGTTTTTTTATTTGTAAAATATTTTAAATATGGCGCAACAGCCGTCGTTGTATATTTGTTTCGATTCATTTTTTTCTTTAATATAAAAAAATTTTAATCGTATTGGGTGTAGTTCTGCACAGCTTGGGCGCGCAATAGTTCATTTAAATAAAGGTTTTGCTCCGTTTGCTTTTAGCATCGCCCGATGCTTCCGATAAGTCAGTTCCCGTTTATTTGGTATATAATAAACCTTAAATCCGCTTAATAGAAGTTTTTTTAAAAGAGGTTTATCTAAATCAAATAAAAATTTTGTTTTTTTGGGTTTGCCTAATCCGACAGCAAGAAACGGGTACCAGTCAAAACAAACAATAACTTTTTTTTCGTTAGAGTTGTTTTTGATAAAAGAAGATACATCGTCAATCATATTTTGCCGGTATACCCTTTGCCGATACCTTGCAGGAAAAGGAGGCAAATACTTTTTTTGCAAAGTGATGAACGCAGAGACAACAATCGCCAGGCAAACAAAAATAAAAATTTTCTTTCTAAGAAAAACATTAAGCAGCAGCAAAACAAAAGGTATTGCCGGTATAAGATAAGCCGCTTCATCAGGCAGTTTTAAGAAACAGATTATATACAATAAGATACTGGCAAAACAAGCGGTTAAAGTTAGGTTTCCGAAAAATTCGACCGGTTTTTTCTTTTTTGTGAATAAAAATATCATTGCCTGAATTAATATCGATATTATGATTGCATAAAATCCTATATCGCCCCAAACTTGAAACGCCATTCTTCTTAAAATTTTATGTATAGATATATCCGCCGGCGGGTTATAACTAAAAAATTCCCTTCCGTATTTAAGGAAAACAGGGGTAAAACAAACAGCTCCTATAATCAAAGATGATATAATAAAGCAAGAAAGTCGTTTGTAATCGCGTTGGTTTTTCTGCAGGAAAATTAATCCGATAGGCAGACACATAGCGCCCGAAGTTAATCTGCATCCGATAGCAATCCCAAGCATAATGCCGGCTGTTATCGGGCGTTGTTCCAATATAAAATATAAACTGCCCAATATAAACGCCAGTGCCCATACATAATCTAAAGTTACCAAACTGTTTACGAACAAGATAGGTGTGAACGCCAAGGTTAATCCAGATATGAAAATATTTTGCAATTTAAACTTTTTTATAATCAGCACAAAAAAAGCGATAGCGAAACTGCTGAAAATTAGTGTAAGCGTATTCAGCAAAAAAGGGGCGGAATTTACAAAAACGGAACATACAAATTCGTGCACAGGATACCCGGGTAACCGCGACGCGTAGTAATTGCCGCAAGAGGCGATTTTTTCAGCCGCATACACAACCCGCCACGCATCAGGGTCCGAACCGTAACCCGGGCAGACAAGAAGAAAAGGCAGGCGAACAAAAAAAGACCCTGCGGTTATAAAAAAAAATAAAATTGTATCGCTATATAAAAAATTTTTTAATTTAAAATTTACGTCCATTTTATTTTACCGGAGAAAATTATTCCAATTAGCTAATAATATGTATACTATAATAATTAATGTATATTTCTCTATTAATTTTTTTTTAATAAAAGCGGATAGGCTTTTTTATTTTAAATTTTCTAAACCGCTTAATTTGTTATATTTATAGAACTGTTTGTGTCTCAATAAATTTTTTTTTGAGAGAAAATTAGATTAATTTTATGAATTATTTAACGATATTTTTTATCGCCGTTGCACTTTCGATGGATGCTTTCGCGGTTTCTATTACTTGCGGAGCAAGCATTAAGCAGTCACATCTGAAGCATTCGGTAACTGTCGCTCTTTTTTTTGGTTTTTTTCAGGCTGTCATGCCTCTTGTCGGCTGGGTTGCGGGAAGTACATTTGCGGAGTTTATCAAGTCAATAGATCATTGGATAATATTTTTTTTAATGTTATTTATCGGTTTAAAAATGATTTTTGAATCGGGCTCTTTGAAGGATAATCCAAAAAGACTTAATTTTACGAGTTATAAATTGTTGCTGTTGTTATCGTTGGCTACCAGTTTAGACGCGTTTGCGGTTGGACTGAGTCTATCTTTTCTGCAGATAGGAATTTTTATGCCGGCTGTTATTATCGGATTGGTTACCTTTGTGTTATGTGTTGCCGGAGGGTATATTGGCAGAGAGGAAAAACATATTTTTGCTGATAAAATTGAGATATTAGGCGGATTAATACTTATCTTTATAGGAACAAAAATATTATTTGAACATTTGATTCAATGATTTTGTAATTTATCTGTTTCATAT
>JAGGZS010000213.1 GCA_021161885.1 bacterium | reverse complement strand
GCAGAAAATTTCTGCGTAAAAACGAGTTTAGAACAAAAATAGATACCCTAAAAACATAATTTTTAAAAAATCAATCAACTTTTCAGAAATTTAGAAATTTTCCCTATACTTTTGCAACAACCCCAATTTAGAAATTTTCCCTATACTTTTGCAACAACCCCATATTAGATTACGCGTTGTGTATGTTTTTCATTTGAACAAAGGCATAAAAAAATATTGGCGGAAAGAGAAAACTAATTAATAGATAAATCAGTTAATTCCTCAAGGTTGCATAGTGGGCAGAATACGGCTAAATCATAATAGTCTTCTATTTTATCACATTTTACCACAATTCCTTCAAGAGAACTTTCTTGTGCTTTTAGTTGATGGGAATTGATTTTTATTTCTATTTCCCTGAAAAGAGGCACATACTGGTCGACGTAGCAAGTAAAACCGTTTTTCGAAATATGAAAATTATTTTCTGTGATAATATTGGCAGATGTTTCGCTAAGGGAAATTTGTATTGGCTGATCGAAAAATTTTCTTGTATCGCGCCGTTTTTCATTCACTGTATCAGCAGATGGTTTGCGGTATGTATTTAAAGATAGCTTATCAACATATTGTTTTATATTCTGCTTCGAATCTTTTCGACCACAAAAAGCCATACCCACATGGTATTTACTCGCTAAGGAATCTATTTTGGCAACATGCATAACCTGTCCGGTATGAACATTGTTATCAATGGTTATGTTCATCTTCATTCCGCAATACAAAACTTTATTTGTGTAGCACCCTATTCCCGAGTAGCTTATATCTTTTGCTTCAGCAGGGATACTTTTGCCCTGTTTTGATATTAGGTTTGGTCTTGTCAGGTTCATTTTTTTGAATTTCCACTTTCTTTTTTTATTGTTACCTACATTAATTAGTATAACATAAAATAGCTTATTTGTCAATTTGCCTGAATTGTAATTTCAAGATAAAAAAATTTTAATTTTACCTGAAAAAATAAACAAGACAGCAATGTGCGCCAAAGCAATTTTCGGATAATGAAAAAGTTATAGTCATTATATGAAATCTTGTAAAAAGTAAATTTTTAAAAAAAAATCATTAAGTAGAGAGCAAATTAGGTATCAACTTTTGCCAAAGAAAGAAGACTTTTTCTGAGCGACTATCTGGTCGTCATAATATAGGATAATACGCCATGATTCAATTGCGCCTTTAGAATAATAGTCGTCTCCGGTATTCCTGAATTTAAAGACATACCTGCCGGGAACAACAGAACTGTATTTTTCCTCAACCCTGAATATTTTTTCATCATTAGGATAGCTGTAATCGAAACAAAGTTTTAACGGGGCATTTTGTAATGCTGGTCCCCTGTATTTCCAGATAACAATAATTTCCTCGCCACGGTTGTCATAATCTAAAGAAAAATCGTTTTTGCCAATAGCACGCGGTTTTTTTTGACCGATAATATCAAACCCTTTACCCTGCAGTGTGTTCATACGAAGATAACGGTTTACTTTTACCACCTTGAAAGCAGCGCCTTGCTGTTTAGTTTGTTTATTAGACGCGCATCCGTGTAAAAAAAATGAAATAATTATAAAAAATATAGTAAAAAAATTTATTTTCATTATTTTAATATTTGGTTATATGCGTTAATGATTAGCTGAAATAGTTTGGAATAAATATTTATTGTCTCTTTATAACTTAGTTTAAAATAATTAGCAAGATAAAAATTCGGCGAAAGAATTGATAAAAATATTCCGTTCAGGAAAAGAAAAATAAATAAAATAGCGCAAATAGAAAAAAAAACACCCAGCCGTTTAAGCTCGTTTTGCCCTAAACGAATTACGTGAAAAGATGTGACAATATGCCAACCGATAAAAAAACCGCAGGCAGTGTATTCGCTATACAGTAATAAAGGATGTGGATTAGTAAAAAAAATAAGCGATGAATGAAAGATTATAAGCACCGCAAAAGGAATGGAAAAAAAGTAAGGACCGAGTGCGGCAATAACATTAAGCCGTTCAACCTCTATATGCCCGCCTTTTTTATCCAGTGAGAAATCCGTAACGGGGATACCCGCCAGAGCGCTCCAAAACGCATGGTTCAATTCGTGAAAAAAAATATATACTCTGCCGATATAACCTTTTATGTAAACAAAAGATACGGATAAGGCAAAACCTGAAGAAAAACATATCCACAGTTTGTCGGATGAGACCAATACCAGAAAAAATATTTTACATACAATACAGCAAACGGGCAGTAAAAAACAGGCGGTTATAAAATAAAAAAATTTTTTCAACATTGTTTTCACTTGATTTGATAAAATATTTTACCTATCCTTTAAATAAACAAAAGGAGAAGTTATGCGTATTTTAGTAACCGGCGGCGCCGGGTTTATCGGTTCGCACCTTTGCGAATACCTTATTAAAAAGGGCAACCAAATTACTGTTATAGACGATTTCAGTACCGGCACAATAGAGAATATCAGCCATCTGCTTGAAAATCCGAATTTTAATCTTGTAAGAGATACGGTGCTTAACGAAAATATTATGCATCTTCTTATAGAACAGTGCGACCGAATATATCATCTTGCCGCGGCAGTAGGTGTAAAACTTATTATTGAAAAACCGGTGCACACAATATCAACTAATATAGCCGGTACGGAACGTGTCCTTGAAATAGCACATAAATTTAACCGAAAAATTATTATAATGTCAAGTTCCGAAGTGTATGGGAAAAATACTGCTGTTCCTTTTAACGAAGACGACGACAGATTGATGGGCGCCACAAAATACAGCCGCTGGAGTTATGCCTGTTCAAAAGCCATAGACGAATTTTTGGGGATCGCTTACCATCGTCAGTACGCATTACCAGTGATTATCGTTCGTCTTTTTAATACCGTAGGGCCTCGCCAAGTCGGGCATTACGGAATGGTGATACCAAGGTTTGTCAAACAGGCATTAAAGGGCGAACCCATAACTGTTTATGGAGACGGTACCCAGACAAGATGTTTTACATATGTAGGAGATGTCATAAGAGCGCTTGTGAATCTTATGGACACCCCGCAAGCGCTGGGCAATGTTTTTAATATAGGCGCGAATGAAGAAATATCAATTTATGATCTTGCCGTAAAAATTAAAGACAAAACAAACAGCAGTTCCCAAATCCAGAAAATACCTTATGACAAAGCCTACGAAAAAGGGTTCGACGATATGATGCGCCGAGTTCCCGATATAAGTAAAATACATAAAATAATCGGATATAATCCCACTTATTCTCTTGACCAGATATTAGATTCCGTAATTGATTATACTAAAAAAAATATGCAGGCATAACCGCAAAAATTATGTTGCCGGTTCAATTTTTTTTATCTTAGGGTTTACGGATAAGCTATCTATAAAATCGTCGATGGATTCCCCAGTGAGTATCCGGCATTTTACCGTATCGTTATCGTATTGGGCAATGAATTCAAGATTGTATTTTTTGTAAAACGCCTTTTTTTGCGATGGGCTTGTGTCCCGTGTGAATTCTATAATAACATCCCTTGCCCAGTATGACGAGTCGTCCTTTTCAGTTTGGTTGGCTGCGCATCCGAATAAAAACAATGTTAATACTGTCAAAGCCGACAGGGCGGCAAAAGTTTTCATAAAAAAAATTCCTTTTTTTTGAGGTTAACGTATGGATAAAAAATATAAAGCTATAAACAAAGGTATTGTAATTAACGACAACAGATAACTCCAGAAAATGGTTGTGCCTGTAAGTTTATAATCGGCATTCTCGTTGCGCGCTATAAGCGGTAAGGTTGAGGCCGAGGGCATACATGCTTGAATCATAAAAAGCACAGCAAACTCATAAGGTATTTTGAATAAAAGAATCAAACCCAATACAATAAACGGAATAACAATAATTTTTAAAAACGATATTTTTAAAATAGTAAGCGGATGAGCCGGTTTAGGCGCTCTGTAATTAATTAAGATAATCCCGCCTATAATCATCATTACAAGAGGTACGGTTATTTTAGATACCATCTCTAAACTTAATTCTACGGTGTTCGGAATATAACGGTGCAGTCCTGTGGCTGCTAAAAATAAAGAAAATAAAACCGCAATTACCGGATTGTTAAACAGCCTGCGCCATGAGAACTTAAACCCGCGCGACCTGTTAAGCACATGAGGGCCTACAGTGAAAAGCAAAGCAGAAAAAGGAATGTTAAAAGCAAACAAGTACAGAAACATTTTATGTTGCTGTGCTTGTGAGAATAAAGACATAATTAGCGGAATTGGCAGATAAACCGCGTTATGAAAAGTAACCAGAAGAGTGAATTCCCCTTTTTCTTCAATTTTTTTGTCGATTTTCAGATAACTCCAAGCTAAAATAAACCCTAAAAAAAGCAAAACACAACAGCCTAAAGGAAGCCAAAAAAGGTTAAGTACGCTTTTAATCTCAATATTTTTCGTTATATGCACGAAAATATAGCATGGGAAAGCTATTTCCGTTACAAGCCGGCTCAAGCCTAAAAGAGCGGATTCTTTTATTATCCCTTTGCGTAAAGCAAAAAATCCAATAAGACCTATAATAGCTATTTGGAGCATTACAGATAAAATATGTTCAAAAACTGTTATCGGATCCATAAATAATATTCTTTCTCAACTTAATTTTTTTAAGATTGTAGAAATTTTATACACTGAAACTATCATTGTGAGTCCTTAAAATCAAATGAAATATCAATATACACCATAGACGATTATCATAAATGGATTGATTTTCACGCATACAGGTTGTAATATACTTGATAAACAGACAAAAAATTCCCGTTTTATGCAAATCTAATCGTGCCTTAATAAAAATGTAACATTTTTAAAAAATAATACCATTATCAGGGTACTCTCGTATGATTTTATTTAGGTACCCTAAAATTTTTTATTATACAGTTTGTTTAAGGCGTAATAATAATTTTTAAATCTTAAAAGGAAAAGGAAAATGGGAAAACATAAGATACTGGCAGTGGACGACGAACACGATATTTTGGAACTTATAAATTTTACCTTAAGCAAAGAAGGTTATAAAGTAATTCAAGCCGATTCCGGAGACAAGGCGTTTGTAAAAGCAAAAGAAGAAATGCCAGACTTGATTATTCTTGACCTGATGCTTCCTAACATTACCGGGCTTGACGTATGCAAATCATTAAAGAAAGATTCACAAACCCAGCATATCCCCGTAATTATGCTGACCGCCAAAACCGAAGAATCAGACATAGTTATAGGGCTTGAACTTGGCGCTGACGACTATATAACCAAACCGTTCAGCCCCCGTGTGCTTGCTGCCCGCGTCAAGGCAGTGCTGCGCCGCAAAACAGCCGATAAAAATAATGAAGCTGATTTATTAAAAATACATGAAATTCTTATTCATAACGGTCGCCATGAAGTGTTTGTTGACGGCAAACCTGTGGATTTAACATATACGGAATTCAACATTCTCAGGTTTTTAGCAAAACGCCCGGGCTGGGTTTTTACAAGATATCAAATCGTTGACGCCGTAAGAGGCGAAGATTACCCTGTAACCGAACGCTCTGTTGACGTTCAGATTGTAGGGTTGCGTAAAAAATTGGGCGATTACGGCAAATATATACAAACCGTCCGAGGTGTCGGATACAAATTTCAAGAATAAATAAGGAAAAAACGTGAGAAAAAATAAATTAATTTGGCGCTTGTTTCCGTCATATATGCTTGTTACCTTGTTATCGCTTACTGCGATAACTTTCTACGCCTCAAAATCGTTGCGGCAATTTTATCTTGATCAGACAAAAAACAGCCTTTTTGCGAGAGCCTGTTTTTTTGCTCCAAAAGCAACATCAATGATTGAAGAACATAAATATAAGGAAATAAATTTATTAGCCAAAAAACTCGGCACTCAGACGAAATCTCGTGTAACCGTGATACTGCCTTCAGGACAGGTTGTCGCCGATTCTAATGAAGACCCTGCCTTAATGGAAAACCATGCCGACCGCCCTGAACTTAAAACCGCTTTAACCAATGACTACGGTTCAAGTATAAGATACAGCTCAACGCTTGATTATAATATGATGTATGTGGCGATTGAATTACAATCAAATGGTAATGTAATCGGATTTCTGCGGACATCGGTATCCGTTAAGGCAATAAAACGCACTTTAACGGATATTTTTTTTAAATTAATCTTTTTCGGATTGATAATTGCCGTTTTGTCAGCGTTAATCTGCTGGATTGCAAGCAAGCGTATAACGAAACCGATAGAAAATATTCGTAAAGGAGCCGAAAAGTTTGCCCAAGGAAATTTTTGCCATAGGATTATACCGTCAAATATCGCTGAACTGAAAAACCTTTCAATATCGCTGAACAATATGGCAGAACAGCTTGATAACCGCATAAAAACAATAATAGAACACCGTAAAGAAATCGATACTATTTTATCCAGTATGGTCGAAGGTATTTTAGTTGTCAGGACAAATGAACGTATAATTACCATAAATGCCTCAGCTGCCGCGGTTATTAATGTTAATCCCGATGAAGTGAAAAATAAATTGGTTCAGGAAATCATAAGAAATACCCAAATTCAAGGATTTGTGAAAGATGCGCTGCGCACTGAAAAATCTTTGGAACAAAAAGTTGTTTTAACAAATGAAAAAAAAATTATTTTACGGGGTTACGCGAATTCTCTTTATGATTCGGAAAATAAGAAAATAGGTGTTTTGATAGTATTGAAGGATATTACTAAACTGTATATGCTTGAAAATCATAGGCGTGAATTTGTAACTAATGTTTCTCATGAAATAAAAACGCCGTTGACTTTAATAAAAGGTTTTGTTGAGACATTGAAAGACGGCGGTTTAAAAAATCATAATCATAGAGATGCAAAAAGGTTTTTAAATATAATAGAAAAACAGGCGAACAGGCTAAATACTCTTGTTGACGACTTGTTAATGTTGTCTAAAATCGAAAACGATGCTGAAAAAAAATTTATCAGCCGGTCTGCCGGAAACATTGCTGAGGTGCTTAAATCCGCAATCAGTTTATGCGGGATAAAAGCAAAGAAGAAAAATATTAAACTTTTTTTAAAAACCGATGAAAATATCAGTTGCAGTATTAATTCTTTATTGCTTGAACAAGTTTTTGTGAATTTAATAGATAATGCCGTAAAATATAGTCCGCAAGGAAGCATAGTCAACATACAAACAACCGTAAACGAATTTGAAATCTTAATCCATATAAAAGATCAGGGATGCGGTATAGAAAACGAACATATACCCCGCCTATTCGAGCGTTTTTACAGGGTTGATAAAGCAAGAAGCAGGGAAGAAGGCGGTACAGGGTTAGGGCTGTCTATCGTAAAATTTATTATGTCCGCCCATAACGGGCATGTAACTGTCCAAAGCAAACCCGCAAAAGGATCGGTTTTTACTGTTCATTTACCCAATATCTATAATTGATATATCTGTGAATTTATGCCAAATTAATTTAAATTTAATATAAATTTATCAAATAGTTTAATATCAACATGTTACCCTTTTAATGCAGGATGTTATACAAAATGAAAATAACAATTAGCTTTATTTTTTGTTTTGTTCTGTTTATATATTGTCCGTTATTAGTTTTTTGTAATGAGCAAAAAGACATATCAAAACTTAAAAAGATTTTAATAGAACAAAGCATTTTGATAGAAAATTTATCAAATAGGGTAAAATATCTTGAGGAAAAAAAGTATGCCGACGTATCGGCTATGCCGCTTACTTTGAAAGATATAGCCCCTAAATCTATATGGACTGAAAGAATAAAGATTAAAGGCGATTTCAGGTACCGCCATGAAATAATAAGAGCCGCAGGCCGACGTCATAATCTTAATCAGGCTCAAAGAGATAATCGGGAAACAACCCGAAATAGACAGCGTATTCGAGCGAGAGTCGGTATATTCGCCCGGATAAATGAGGATATCGATTTTGCTTTTCAGATCGCTTCAGGTTCGCAAGACCCTGTGTCCGCAAACCAGACATTAGACAACTATTTTGAAAGCAAACGCGTATGGATTGATTTGGCTTACATTACTTGGCAGCCGGAAAATTTTTTAGGATTAAATGTGGGAGTGTTGCGAAATAAAATCATATAAAAAAGAGTGTTAAATTTGTTATAATGCGGATTAAAAG
>JAGGZS010000037.1 GCA_021161885.1 bacterium | reverse complement strand
TTTTTCCTTTCTTTTTGCTGGATTTTGATCAATCAGCTCGCTGATTGATCAAGTCTACACCAGCTGTTAAGATTTATCAAAAACTACAACCATTTACACACTTTTTATGACACACCTATTGGCGCTTAAAAAAAAATACCCTGAAATTTCGTTTATATGCGTTGATTTTTTAAAAAACGCATTGAAAGCAGGCAAACTTTTATCTAATGATTTAAACCTGCCGATAACTTTTAAGATTGGAACAGCTGATAATATTCCGCTTGATAATGAATCTGTTGATTATATAATTTTAAGAAAGGCATTGCATCTATTAGACCCTTTAGGAAAATCTGTCAGCGAATTGCATAGGGTGCTTAAACAGGGCGGCAAAATTTTTCTTATTAAACATATTATTTTTCCGGGTTATCCCCTGTATTATTTTTAAAAAAAAAAAATATTGATTTCATAAAAAAGACAGGCAGTTATGTGCATCTTAAACATTGGCTCTCTGCTAAAAAAACCGTTAAACTTTTTAAATCGTACGGGTTTTCCAAAGTTGATATTATACCAACTGATTTTATGTCAAAAAATATCTCAAAACTAAAATATCCATTTATACAAAAAATTATTGCGCCATACTCTGTTAAACCTTTAATTATTGCCTATAAGTAATTTATCAATGATGAAAAATTCACATAAACAGCTCTTTTTACTGTCATCGCAAGGAGCGTCAGCAACGTGGCTATCTGAAAACATAAAAAGCTAAGTTTTTAGCTGTAGTTAATCACAAGTCCTTCTTTTTTTAATTAAGGTATGTAAGCGAACAGCGCCAAATTTATGTCGTTATAAGATTTTCTTCCGTTTTATTAATGCCGATTAACGGCGAATCAGGATATTTTTGCTGCGCAGATATTTTTGCTGGAATTTTCCATGTTATACACGTACCGTGCCCGGGAGTACTGACAATATTGAAAACAGCCCCGTACGGTTTCATCAGTTCAATACAGTTAGATAGACCAAGCCCCGTACCTTTGGGCATATCCGAAGATGATGCGCCGGTTGATTTTGTCGTAAAAAAAGGTTTGAATATTTTATCAATTTTGTCGGCGGCTATTCCGCATCCTGTATCCTGAATGTCAATTAGGATAAACTTGCCTGTATATCGGGTAACTATTTTAATTTCCATTTTTGAAGCATTATACATTGCATCAAGAGCATTGTTGACAAGGTTTTGGAAGGTTTGTGAGAAATCAGTATATACACCTGTTATTTTAGGTAAATTATCCGAAAGATTAAGTACTTTGGTTACGTTATTTTTAAACTTAAGGTTACTTTTAAAATAATTAAGTTCCAGTTTGATGAATTCATTAATGTCTATTTCCTGAGGCGCAACAATATTTTCTTTACGCCATCTCGCCAACAGGCTGTAAATTATATCTTTCATTTTTTCCGATGAGCTAAGAACATTATTAATGAACTCTTTTATCCGGTTAATCTTTTTTTTAAGTTCTTTATAAACTGATGGTTCGAATATATGCTTATTATTCTCAAGAAAAGTGGTTATATTCTCAAGCCCCACCTTAATAAGCTGTGCATTGCCGGACACAACGCTTAAAGGACTGTTCAGGTTATGTATCGTTCCCTGAACAATGTTTTTTGGTATTTTTTCGTTATTATCATCCATATGCAAATGAATGCGGGTTATTTTGTCAATACTGTTAAAAAATGCTTCCTGATTCCTATAGAGGTCCACTCGTTTTTTTGCTTTTGCCAACGCTTTTTCAAGTTCGTCAGGACAAATAGGTTTTGTTATAATATCACATATTCCAAGCCTTAACATTTCTGTTGATAAATGAATATCGTTATAGTCGGATAAAATAATAAACTCTTTTTTCTCATGGTTTTTTACAAGTGAGCGAAGAACTTCTATCCCCTCGTTCAGCGGATGAACAACAGCAGTTAAAACAATATCTGGATCAAAATTCTGCATACTTTTAAGAGCATCTACCCATGTCGCAGAATTGAAAACTATGTTTTGTGCATCAGCAAAATAATTTTCTAAAAGATGAGATGAGGATTTGTCGTTATCCAATAAAAAAAGTTTCAGCTTTTTGGGATTCAGCTTGTTTTGAAGCATAACCTGCTGGGTAAAAATATCGGATGCTCTCACAGATTCCTTCTTAAAAAAGTATAGTTTAATTCGTTAAATATATAGTTGAAATTTAACAAAAAAAAAAGAGCGGCGCAAGGAAAATTTTTATACATCAAGGGATATTTACTTGATGTATAAAAAAGTGTGTAAATTTGCGAATTAAGCTTAATTTAAGGTGGTGAAAAGATTTAACCGGCAAATTTGCCGGTTAAAAAAAATTAAAGAAAAGGGTACAACTCTAATGTCAACAAAAACAAAAAGGAGGCGTACCCATGAAACAATTAAATTTCAAAGGCAATTCTATCATCAAATGGCAAAATTTCAAGAGACAATATCTCGAAAATTTTTGGCAGCATCTTGAATCGCGAAATATAGAGCTTAACAAAATAGCTATACAGGAACTCATAAACGAGGATTTTAATTTGCAAATTGGAACACTCA